>JANYJN010000066.1 GCA_025358475.1 Candidatus Solibacter sp. | reverse complement strand
ACCGCCTCAGTCCACAGGGCGCAACTGTACTTCATGTGCGGCCCCAGCACATGGCGATAGAACCCGGCCGGCACCTCGTAGTGTTGCGCATTGGCGGCGCCGGTGCCGATGGCGACCGGACTGCGGCGGAGGAGCTCGATGAACCGCATGAGCCGTTCCGCCTGTGCTTCGGGCCCGGGCTGGCTTTCTTCGCGCAAGCGCGCCGCCAGAAGCCGCCGGATGCCCAGGCGGATCAGCCAGTCGGGCAGGATGTCTCGTTCGAGCCACTTGCCGTAACCCGCTTTGAGGACGGGCGATGCCGGTGAGGCGAAGGTACCACCTTGCATGGCCTAACTCCTTGGGAACCACGGCACGAAGGCGCTGGTGGTTCGTTGATATTGCCGGTAGTCCTCTCCCTTGCTGCGCAGCGCTTGCGCTTCGGTGGCCGGGATGCCCGTAAGCCGGAAGAGAAAAAACAGCATGAGCATTGGGGCAAACACGGCCAGATAGCCATAAGGAGAGCCCAACGCGAAGAGTGCGAATGCCACCCAGATCAACCACTCAAAGAAGTAGTTGGGATGCCGCGAGTATCTCCACAGTCCCAAACGGCAGGTGGCACCGCGATTGGCTGGGTTGGACTTGAATCTCTGTAATTGAAGGTCCGCCGCAAATTCGCCGATCCATGCCACTAACCACAGCGCCGAACCGGCATACTCGAAGGCCGACAATTGGGGCTGCTGGTTAAGCGCCGCCAACAGAAACGGCGTTGAAAGAAGGATGCACAGCAGAGCTTGGAACTGGAAGAAGAGAAGAAACTTGAGCGGCAGGTTACCACCCCAATCGCGGCGTAGTTGTAGGTAGCGCCCCTCTTCGGGGTGGCCGATGACGCGCGTAAAGAGCAGGTAGAACGCCAGGCGGAGGCCCCATAGCGCCGCCATCACCGCGATCCACCGCGCACGCACCGGGTAGCCGCCCGCCAGCACCGCATAGAGGACGGCAAGCAAAGCCAGGCCGCCAGCCCATCCCGCGTCCACGATGCCGGCATTTCGCAGAGGCAGATGGATCAGCCATAGCACCAGCATCAGGCCGCAAACGGAAAACATTCCGATGATGAGTGCGTGCAGGCCCAAGGGTGTCATCGGGTTCCCGCTGGCAGTGCTCTATAAAGTCTTCTGAGTGCGGGGGCCAGCAGCACGTACAAGAGCAGCGACCCAAGCGAACCGAGCGCCAGCCAAGCCACGAGCGCGTGAATAGTCGCTGTCCACAGGACGGCAATCGCAGTCCAGACGTCGGCCCGAATCAGGTTCAGGATTTGGGCTACGGAAATCTTCATCGGCTGTGCCGCGAAGACCCATTCCCCCATTCGGATGAAAGGAATCAGAAGGGCAAACTGCAATGGATAAACGACGTAGTTGACTAACTGGATTGCGGGTGCGTTCAAGCCGAGCAGGGCGGCTGCCAGAAAACACAGGATGGACGTGGAACCTAACACCGGTGTGACGCCGAGTGTTATACCCAGTGCGATGCTCAGCGCAATCTTCTCCGGGGTGACTCCCTGGCGTAGTAAGTCGAGGATCGGGACCACGAGCCTGCGCCGCAAGAAACTGCTTCTCATGGGTTGCGGCTCCATAGAATGGTCTCGGCGGGTTCGTCCCGGCCAAGGCGCATCAGTTGAATGAACACATATAGAGACATCGTGATGTTTCCCAGGCCCATGATCAGCAGAAACCACAAGATGCGTGCCCAGAGTTTCCTCTCTTTGTAGACCACCCATACATAGAAAGTCAGAAACCCGAAGTAAGCATCCCACAGCGTGGCGACCGCCCAGGCATTAGCTGCGTAGCTCGGCCATGCGGCCCAGATGCTCACGGCCAGGAGGGTTCGAACCGTCATCACCGTCATCCAGAGGAAGATTCCACCAAATAACAACTTGAGGAATAGCTTCATAGAGCGGCCCCCCGGGCGCGAGCGTCTTTCAGCCTGGTTAGATGCCGCTCGAAGTCCGTAAGATCATCCAAGACAACGGTCCCGCCTCGCACTGCGCCGTTGACGACGTCGGCTGCGCCGCTTCCGCCCACCCATAACTCGGTGCCCACGGGAAGCCCCGACGCGAGCCGATCTACGTCCTGGCGGGCTAAGGGTGTAGCATTCGTCTTCATAATTCCCAGCACGACCACTTGCGGCGCGCATTTTTTGGCTGCGGCGAGGATCTCGCCCGCCGGCAAGTTCGGGCCGAGGTAGGCGACCGGGAACTGATGCGCCACCGCGAGCATCGCCGCCGCGAGGATGCCGAATTCGTGCAGTTCATTGGAGGGTGTCGTTAATAACAATCTGGCGGCACCGTTGCCCGGCCTTTGCAGGCGAACGAGCCCACCCAGGAGGTTCCGCACGCAGGCGGAGAACATATGTTCCTGCGCGATTTGGAGCGTTCCGTTCTCCCAGTTCTCGCCCACCTGCCGCATCAGAGGCAGGACAACCTCGTGCACCAGTCCCGCCGGGCTCAACAGGAGTGCCAGCCTGCCCAGTTCGTCATTTGTGACCCTGTAGTCAGACGATTCGATGGCGTTCCGCAGATGTTGTAGGTCGGGAAGGCCGGTTTTTGGGCCGGTCTGCGGCCGGAGGTTGCGACTCACGGGAAAGGAGGCGTGGGCCACATCCTGGAGTTCCGCGTCCGATAGCGAAGCGACCTGCCCGATAGCATGCCCGCCGTCTAACGCAGCTCGGAGCAGCAGCAGACGGCGCACGTCAGCCTCGCTGTAAAGCCGTCCCCGTGAGGTTCGGTCCGGCGTCACCGCCTGGTAGCGACGCTCCCAGGCGCGCAACGTATCTATCGTGATGCCGGTGAGTTTGGCGACGGCGCGGATGGGATATTGGACAGGCATAATTTCGGAACGACAATTCCAGGTTCGCAGAAGTGAGGACCGCTTGTCAACCTAATTTCCAGGACAAATACTTGACAAACGGTGGACAATCGCGGTAAGTTCAATGCGTGAGTGGAACCGATCACAGGTCGCGAAGCCTCCATTTTGGGGCTGTCTCCGGGTTTGCGCCGTTGCACATTCGCCCGTTTCGGATCTCCGCGGCACGCGCGCAAGAGGCGGCATGATGCGCGTTGCGGTGATCGGCAGCGGCATTTCGGGCATGGCCGCCGCTTACTACCTCAGCCGCAAGCACGAGGTCTTTTTATTCGAGAAAGAACCGCGTCTCGGCGGCCACACCCACACCGTCACAGTGGAAAGCAGCCAGGGCCCGCGGGCGATAGACATGGGGTTCATCGTACACAACGACCGCACCTATCCGAACCTGCTTAATCTATTTGCGGAACTGGGCGTCGAGACGCAGGCGAGCGACATGTCGTTCGCCGTGACCTGCCGGAGAAGCGGATACGAGTATTCCAGCCGGGGCCTCAACGGCTTCTTTGCCCAACGCGCCAACCTGGTGCGGTTGCGCCAGCACCGTCTGTTGCGGGAGATCTTGCGGTTCAATCGGGAGGCTCCAAAGCTGTTGC
>JANYJN010000055.1 GCA_025358475.1 Candidatus Solibacter sp. | reverse complement strand
TTTTCCGGATGCGCTGTCGTATCGGAATCGAATAGACCCGCTAATCCTGGAGACTGGCACCCTAGTGCGCGGCATCGGTGTGGTGGCCAGCCGGCAGGATATGATGTCGGGATCCTCGGGCGGGTTCTACCAGAGCCGAGCTCTGGTGGAGGCATGGCTCGCCGGAGGGCTGCAATTCTCGTTAAACGCACCGTCCCTGCAGTTGGGATTAGAGAGCTTGACGCTCGACGTCGGCGGTAAGCAGGTCACGAACTGCGCGGTTCCGTGCTACTTCGTGGCGTGCGGAATGGTGTCTGGCGCCAACCCGCCGGGTACCTACAAGCCGTGCGCCCGGATTCGCGTCCAACTGGGCAACTGGCCATCCGGCGCCAGCCGCTCGGTGCGACTGCAACTGGTGGCCGCCGATGGGACGGCTGCATTCGATTCGACCGTCACCCTGGACGCGGATCCGCACGACAGCGTCATGTTTGTGCAGTTGCCGTTGTATTCGGCGCCCAACCAGCCGCTGCCGGCGGGCGCCTACCAGTTGCTCGCCAGCACCGGGGGCGGCATCGCACAATCCTCGCTGACTCTACAGATACAGTAGTCGCTGCCGCGGCGTGGGGCGCACGACACAGAAGTAGTGGATAAGCGTGAACCCAAATCCGAGCCGCGACCAGGGTACCCTGTGCGCGAGGAGCATGCCCGCCTCGCGCTTAGAGCTAACGCTCCCCAACGGTCGCGGCTCTGCTTGGAGTAGCTTCTACACTAGGATTCTTTCGTTTGGCCGGCATTTGCGAAACGCTCTTACTTCCATGTAGCGGACCCTCAAACGCCGCCACGCGTGCAACAGATATTAAAATCTGAAACAATGAAATTTGGAGGGCGCTTTCGGCGTCCCCCGCGAACCACTTCATGCGACGATTCTTCCGGGTTGTCCCCTTTCTGTGTCTTGCGGCCTTCGCTCAACCTGTGCCCCAGACGCCGGGGATTCCACGAGTCACGCGCGCGCCCAAGCTGGCGGACTTCGTCAATGGCGCCGCCCGCGAAGCCGAGCTCGCAATCACGGATTTCCGCCAGATGGCTCCCACCGACGGCGCGCCGGTGAGCCAGCCAACCACCGCCTACCTCTCTTTCGACGCGCGCAATCTCTACGTAGGTTGGATCTGCAAGGATGATCCAGCCCAGGTCCGCGCCCGCATCGCCAAGCGAAAAGACATCGAATCCGACGACCGCGTGACCATCAATATCGACACCTTCCACGACCACAAACACGCCTACTGGTTCGATGTCAATCCCTACGCCATTCAGTTCGACGGAATCACCACCGACGGGCAAGGCGACGACCGGAGCTTCGAGACCCTCTGGTACACGGAGGCCCAGTTCACCGCCGACGGGTACGTGGCTCTGCAAACCATACCGTTCCGCAGCCTGCGGTTTCCCAACGCGCCGAAACAGGTCTGGGGCGTGTCGGTGGGGCGCTTCATCAACCGCAACAACGAGTTCTCCATGTGGCCGTTTGTCTCGCGCAGCCGCTTTCCCCAGTTCGTCGGACAGTTTGCCGACATGGAGCTTGCCGAAGACATCTCCCCGGGACGCAACCTGCAGTTCATTCCCTACGGGTTGTTTTCCAATAGCCGTTATTTAGACCCCGCCACCGGATTCAAGACCGGGACGGAGACCCGCGGCGGACTCGACGCCCGAATGGTGGTGAAGGACGCCTTCACGCTGGATCTGGCGTTGAATCCCGATTTCAGCCAGGTGGAATCGGATGAGCCGCAGGTGACCGTCAACCAGCGCTACGAGGTGTTCTTTCCGGAGAAGCGTCCGTTCTTCATGGAGAAGGCCTCGCTGTTCAATACGCCGGAGCAGTTGTTCTTTTCACGGCGAATCGCCGACCCGCAATTCGGCGCGCGGTTCACCGGGACCGTGGGCCGCTGGAGCCTCGGCTTGCTGGCGGCTGACGACCGCGCGCCCGGCAAACTGGTGGCGGGGGACGACTCCATGCGCGGCGTCCGCGCAGTGGATGGAGTGTTCCGCGTGGAACGGGAATTCGGGCGCCAGTCCCACATAGGCGCGCTGGTGACCAGCTACAATTTCGGATCGAGCTTCAACCAGGTGGCGTCGCTCGACACGCGCATCGAACTGGGCGGCAACTGGACGTGGCTCGCCCAAGCCAGCACCAGCGAGACGCGGTTGCGCGGCGGAGCGCGGTTCGCCGGGCCCGGCTATTACAGTTCAGTCCGGAAAGGCGGGCTACATTTCCAGTACGCATCCACCTACACGGACCGCAGTCCGGGCTTCCGTTCCGAGCTGGGCTATATTCCGCGGGTCGATATCCGCGAATGGAAGAACAACGTGAGCTACCGCTGGCGTCCCAGGAAAAGCTTCCTGGTGAGCTTCGGCCCCGGCTTGCATCAGATGGTGAACTGGAACCGGCAGGGGCAAGTGCAGGATTGGTCGATCCAGCCCGAATTCGACCTGGAACTCCGCCGGCTGACCCGCCTGCAGATCTCGCGGACGGAATCGTTCGAGTCATTTCGAAACGCGGGCTTTCGAAAGAACAGGAGCGAACTCGAGTTCAGCACGGAATGGTACCGCTGGCTGGCCCTGAACGCCGATTACAGTTGGGGCAAAGGCGTGAACTATTATCCGGGCAAGGGCCTTGCTCCGTTCCTGACGCGGTCCAGGAATGCGTCCTTGGGGCTCACGTTCCGCCCGCTGCCGCGCCTGCGCCTCGACGAATCCTACATCTATAGCCGCCTGGGCGCCGCGCGCGAGTGGCTGCCGGACGCGGCGCTGGCCACGGGCGCCATCTTCAACAACCACATCCTGCGCTCCAAGGCGAACTACCAGTTCAGCCGCGAGCTCTCTCTGCGCGCCATCTTCGACTATAACGGCGTGTTGCCGAATGCGGCGCTGGTTTCGCTGGACAAGAGCAAACGCCTCGGGGCCGATCTGCTGCTGACGTACCTTCTGCACCCCGGCACGGCGTTATACGTGGGCTATTCCAACGTTCGCGAGAACCTGGCATTCGACCCCGTGCTGTCGCCCGCGCTGCAACGGACCGCGTTTCCGAACACCACGACGGGCCAGCAGGTGTTCCTCAAGCTGAGTTATCAGTTCCGCTACTGAAGATCGGGTTCAGTAGAATAAAAGCATCCGCTCTCCCAATCCGCACTCCGGCAGGGAAGGAGTTTCTAATGACGGCTCGGACTCTGACCGCTCTGTGTTTCACGCTAGCTCTTTCCGGGGCATACGCGCAAACTGCGCCGCCCGCCCCGCCATCACCCGAGCCCGCTGCCGGCGACAAGACTAAACCTGCCGCCGCCCCGGAGACAATGCCCGATGAGAAGGCCTACACCGGGGCCGGCAAGATCACCGATCCGGAAAAGAAAATCGCGGCGCTCGAAAAGCTCAAAACCGACTTCCCCGATAGCGCGTATGTCTCCGCCGCCACTTCGCAGATTTTCAGCACGCTGATCCAGAAGATGCCGGAGCAGAAGGATCGCATTCGCAAGGCGGCTAAGGCTATGTTCGCTGTGTCTGCCGCCAAGGATAAAGCCGCCTCCAAGCGGAACATGTTCGCCACCGTGGCAAGTCGGGGAAGCACCGCCACGCGCATTGCCGACCAGTTGGCGACAGGCGGCGTGCTGCTGCAAGAAGCCGAGAGCTATGCCCGGAGGGGCGTGAAAGCACTGCGCCAGAACGTCTGGATGGCCGAGCAGCGGGCAGTTTACGCCAAGCAAAAGCAGAAGATCCCGCCTCCGGAGGAATTCGCCAAGGATTTCGCGGAGGCCCGCGCGGCCCGCGTCGGCACATTGGGCCGCGTGGAAATGAAATTGGGCCGTACCGCGCTCGCGCGGAAATTGCTGGAAGAATCCTACGCGGTCACGCCGTCCGATCCGAAGGTGGCTGCCGCCCTCGGCGAGTTGGCCGCCAAATCCGGCGATGACGCCAAGGCCATGGAATATCTGATCTCCGCGCGTCTCACCGGGCGTGCCCCGGACGCCGCCAACCAGGCCTTCGAAACGCTCTACAAGAAGGGCCACAACGGCAGTTTGGACGGCCTGGAAGCTATGCTGGACACGGAGTATTACAAGCGCTTCCCCAACCCGATCCACATGGAGGCGTATAAGCCCACCGAAAGGCGTAGTGACCGTATGGTGTTGGCCGAAGTGTTCACCGGCTCGGGTTGCCCGCCGTGCGCCGGCGCCGATGTCGCCTTCGATGCCGCCATGAAACGCTACTCGCGCCAGGATCTGGCCGTGGTCATGTACCACGAACACATTCCGCGTCCCGACCCCATGACGATAACCGGAACTACGGCGCGCTACAAGAGCTACGGTGAGAACGGCGTGCCGGCCTTCGCCATCGACGGCAGGAAGACCGTGGGCGGGGGATCGCGCGACATGGCTCAGGAAGTGTTCGAGCGCTTCCAGAAGGATCTGGAGGCTGACCTGGAGACGGCGGCGGAAGCGCGGGTGAAGATCGACGCGGGCTTCCATGGCGGCACGGTCACGGTCTCCGCCGCGGTGGACAACGTGAAGAGCGAATCCAAGGACCTCAAGGTGTGGATCCTGCTGGTGGAAAAGGAAATTCGCCACCTGGGCGAAAACGGCATCCGCTTCCATCCCATGGTGGTCCGCGCCTTCGGCGGCGAAAAGGGCGAAGGCTACAAAATCGAGGCCAATGGCAAGGGAACCTTCGATGCCAGCTTCGATTTGGAGGCCATCGGCAAGGACATCCGGAAGCAACTCGACGAGTACGAGGCGAAAGGCCATCGCGGCGAACCGTTCAAGTTCAGCGCCAAGAAAGACCAGATCAGTCGTGTGGACCTGGCCGTGGTGGTTTTCGTGCAGGACGATAAGACCAGGCACGTGCTGCAAGCCGGCTATGTCGATCTCGGCACGCCGGTCGGTCCGGCCGCCGTTACAGAAGCTAACGGAAACCACCAATGATACGGAGACTGTTCTTCGCGGCCGTCGTGACCGCGTGCTTGGGGGCGGCTCCGCCGGATCCGGTGGCATGGAAACTGCAAAACTCGCCCGCGGCGCCCGTGAAACCCGGTGCCCGATTCACCGTAAAGTTGCTGGCGACGGTACAGGACGGCTGGCATTTATACTCCTTGAAGCCGACGGCGGAAGGGCCCATCCCGACACGCATCTGGATCGCCGAAGGCCAGCCTTTTTCGCTGGCCGGCGCCGTGCGGTCGCCCGAACCGCGGGTGATGCAGGACGCGAGCTTCGGCATGGAAGTGGAGCTGTATGAAGGGGAGGCGGTGTTCACGCTGCCGGTTCGCGTGGCCCCAAGCGCACCTCCCGGCGCACAGAAATTGGTGGTGAACGCCTCGTATCAGAGCTGCAATAACAAGCTATGCCTGCCGCCGAAGACGGTCAGGGTGGAAGTACCGGTCACGATTGGGAAGTAGGGAAATAACTTGACTAAGCCCGCAGGGCGAAAGATAGTAGCCCACGGCGTCAGCCGTGAGGAAACGAGGCCCGCTAATACAGAGCCCCGGAACGGGGGCGGAAGACTTATCTCAGCCCCAAAGGTCGCGCTCATCGTATGCCATGCCATTCTTTCGTAAGAATGTCAGAAACTCCTCTTGGAACGATACCCTGCGATGAT
>JANYJN010000035.1 GCA_025358475.1 Candidatus Solibacter sp. | reverse complement strand
CGCTTCGTAGCGTTCGCGCCAAAACGCGCACAACTCACCGGTGAACTGGCGGCTCACCTCGGAGCGGGTGGTGGGCTCTTCGGGCGCGGCCAGAATGTCCAAGCCGAATGCCGGGACGGTGAGCCGCGACCACAGATCGTCGTCCATGCGCGCCCAGTCGCGCAGCACGTCCTCCAGATGAAACTCGGGCTTCAGTTTGAGCATGAACGCGATGCTGGCCGTCAGGTAGTCGCCGTCCACCAGCAAAACCGGGTGGGCGCCATCGGTGCGCAATTGAATCGCCAGGTGGGCGGCCAGGGTGCTGGCGCCGCAACCGGGTTTGCCGGGCACCACGCAATAGACCGCGCCGGGCGCCTGCCGCGCCGCGTCGAAACGGGTGCGGGCCAGCCTCTCGAAGACGCCGCGCACGGCATCCACCGTGGGGTCGGCAATGAACTCGCAGGCGCCGCGGCGCAGGCAGCGCAGAATCAGGTCCGCATCGTTGCGCGGGTGCAGCGCCACCACCGGCACGGCCGGGGCCAGCTCCGAGATGAGCAGTTGCGCCTCCTCCGAATTGGTGGCCGCGTCCAGGAAGCAGATGTTGCAGGCGTGGCGTTCGGCCAGCCCGGCGATGGTGCCGGGGCGCGGGTACTCGATCAGCGTGCACGGCTGCTCCACGGCGAGCGCCGTCAGCACGGCATGCAGGCGCCGCTGAAAATCCGGCTGCGGGCAGACCACCAGCGGTTTCCAGACGATGGCCCGGGCACGGTTGGGTTGCGGCATGATCTCTCTTCCTTCTGATCGGCATGATCGTCTAAAACCTGAGCCGCCAGTGCCCGGCGGAACCGGACTGGAAGGTGTCTATGCAACGCAGAGCGGCACCAGGCCGGGCGTCACTTGAGCGAGGAAACAAGGCGCTCATGGGGAAGTGATGGAGAGGGAAGGTGTCGATTAGACGCGGAGGCGCGGAGACGCTGAGGAAGGCGCGGAGAAGAAGCACGAGCGAGGGAAGGATCGGGATTCAGGCGCTCGCCGGGTGGCGGAGCGAGCGGAGGACGCGGCGCAAAGACGCCCGAGCTTCGCTCGGATGGACAAGGCAGAGCCTTATCCCACGGGGCACCGCGAGGAATCAAGGAGTTGCCGAGGGGTGTTCTTCTCTGCGCTTATCTCTGCGCTCTCTGCGTCTCTGCGGTGAATAGACATTTACTAAGTCAAACTCCCTCCCGATATCAGGCGATCTTCTGCCGCCAAAGTGCGGCGCGGGTTCAACAATACCGGCCGCGAGTCGATACGAAAGTCAGAAATGTGCGAACGCAAGCGTGCAAAGCGGTCCCGGCGGCGGGGCAGCGTGCTGGTGGAAGGAGCCTTGGCGATACTACCGCTGCTGGCCGTCGTGTTTGCGGTGCTGGATCTTTCGATTGCGATTTTCGTCAAGAACACGGTACAGTTCGCGGTGTGCCAGGGGGTGCGCTACGCAGTTACCAGCCAGACCATAGCAGGGAAGGGGCAGGACGATTCCATTAAAACGGTGGTACAAGGCTACACCCTGGGGCTTCTGGACTCCCTCAGCCCGGATCACGTCGGGAAGAACCGGCTCTCCGTCACTTATTACGATCCGCTGGCACTAACCCAGGTCGCCGGCGTGGGCAGTAACTCGGGCGGCAATATCGTGGTGGTATCGGCCAGCGGTCTGTCCTGGGCGTGGATGGTGCCGCTGTTGCGCAGCCGGGCGCCGCTACAATTTTCCGTCTCTTCGGCGGACATCATGGAGGCGACACCCATTGCCGGCGCACCCACACGTTAAATCCGCCGGCCGGCGCGGCTCCGTCATGGTGGAACTTGGCCTGGCGCTGAGCGTGGTGTTTCCGCTGCTGTTCGGCGTGGGGGCGGTGGGCATCCGCCTGGGCCGCACGCTACAGGCCACGCAACTCACCCGGGATGTCGCCCATATGTACGCCTGGGGCACGGACTTCTCCCTGGCGGGCACGCAGGCGATCGCGAGGACGCTCAGCCAGGACTTCAAGCTGACGGGCACAGGCGAGTCTGTGCTGCTGTTCTCGACCGTCTACGTGGTACAGCAGACCGACTGCAACGCCGCCGGGCTGAAAACGTGTCCCAACCTCAACCTGCCGGTATTCCGGCAGCGCGTGGTGATCGGCAACCCGGCGGTGCATACCAGCCAGTTCGGCACCCCGCCGGCGGCCTACATCGGCAGCGGGGGAAACATTGCGGCCGCCAACTACTGCCAGCAAACATCGCTGATCGCCGCCGGCCTAAATACCGTGCTGGCGCTTGGCGCCGGGCAATCGTCGACGATCGTGGAGGGGTATTTCGCGATGCCCGATCTCAACTTCCTAAACTTCCCCGGCCGGGGCGGAGGATACTATGTTCGGTTCCTGTTTTAAGCGAGGCGCGGCGGGGCCCCCGAAGCGGAGCGGGCGGCGGGGTTTCGTGCTGGTGGCCACCACCGCCGCAGTGCTGCTGGTGTTGTTGCCGGCCATCGGACTGGCGGTGGACATGGGCGTGATGTACCTGGTGCAATTGCGGCTTTCGGCGGCGTGCGACGCGGCGGCGCTGGCCGGTGCGCGGGCGCTCAGCCGCGGCATGGACGACACCGCGCAGCGCGCCTACGCGAAGGCCACGGCCGACACCTACTTCCACGCCAACTTCGCCACCGGGTACTTCGCCTCGATCAACCTCCAGGTGGACAGCGTGGCTGCCACCGACTCCACCTATATGCGGTCGATCACCACCACCAGCAGCGTCGAGCTGCCGTTCGTCTTCATGCGCGCGCTGGGGCGGGCTCCCATGACACTGCGGGCCTCGGCCAAATCGACGCGGCGCGACGTCAACATCATGATCGTGATGGACCGCTCCGGGTCGCTCACCAATAGCGGCGCCTGCGCGCCGCTGAAAACCGCGGCGGTGAATTTCGTCGATAAGTTCGCCGAGAGCCGGGACAACCTGGGACTCATTACGTTCGCCACCAGTTCCATGATCGACGTGGCCCTAACCACGGCATTCAAGGCGCCGGTGGAAAGCACGCTGAACAAAGTGATCTGCACCGGCGCCACCAGTTCGGCACAGGCCTTGTGGCAAAGCTACCAGGCGCTGGCGGCGCTGGCCCAGACCGGCGCGCTTAACGCCATCGTCTTCTTCACCGACGGCCGGCCGACCGCCGTTACCGAGGATTTCCCGATCCAGGCCAACTGCACGAGCCGCGCCGCCAAACGGGGCGTGCTGACGCCGGGCTACAGCAGCGGAGTGGTCACTAACACCATCTTCGGACTGTACAAACAGGACGCCACGGCCCAGCCGATGACGACGGACCTGACCGTGATCGCCGACAACGCCGGTTGCGCCTTCAGGAACGACACCACGCAAGTGAGGTCGGATGTAACCTACGCGCCCCTCTTCGACTATTGGGGGAACTCACTCAAGGCTACCGCCTACCGGACCGTGACCACCTCAGGGGCCGGGCTCAGCATCACAACGGGGCAAAATGTCGAGAATTTTTCCACCAATGCAGCCGATCATGCGGCGCTGCGCATCCGCCGCGGCGACCCGGACCCGCTGAAGGCCAACCGCACGCTCCCCGGAGTGACCATCTTCAGCATCGGCCTGGGCGCGGTGGACGATGTACTGCTCAAACGCATCGCCAACGACCCGTCGCTGATCCCCAACCCGGTGGCGGCGGGAAACCCCGGCCGTTACTTCTATGCGGCCGATGCCACGCAGCTCGACCTGGCGTTCACAAGGGTGGCATCGGAAATGCTCCGGCTGGCGCGTTGACGGCTCGCTGACGGTAGGAGGCGTGCAGACTGCCGGGCGCCACATCGTCATCCAGCGGGTCATCCAGCGGCTCACAGCGGGGTATCAGCGGGTCACAGGGGTATCCAGCGGGGCACAGCGGGGTATCCAGCGGGTCACAGCGGGTCATCCAGCGGATCACAGCGGGTTATCCAGCGGCCCACAGCGGGTTATCCAGCGGCTCATCCAGCCAACCGGCGGGCCACTCAGGCGCTGGCGATGGCCAGCAGATTCCAGCCCACGCACAGGGCGAAGAAGAGATTGGCGCGCCGCAGCAGGCGGGTTCGCCGGCTTCTCCAGGCATACACGGCCAGCCCGCAAGCGGCCGCTTTGACCAGCAGCAGGGCCACGGCGGGTTGGGGGGAGACACGGATCAAAGCCGCCATCAGCGGATTGCCTTCGCCTACGCCGTGCCGCAGGAACACCAGGGTGGTGGCGAGATCGCAAAACTGAAGGGCCACGAAGACTAAGAGAATCGCCATATTTATCTGCTGGCATCAGCTTAGCCGGAGCCGCACCGGCGCGCCAATAGTACTAGTTCCAGTACCGCGCTTCAAGACTTATCCGGCTTGGCCGATCTGTATCACTGGATTCTATGTTACCCAGCGTTCCACCCCAAGCGCCGCGCGGCCTGTTTCGCCGCTGGCTCAATAGATCGGCGTGGGCGGCGGCTAACGGCGCCCGGGGCGGCACGCTGCGCGGGAATCCGCGGACGCCTGCCATTCCGTGCGCGCCCGCTAGCGTTTGGGGAGCTTGGATGAGTCTTTTGGGTGGAGGTTCATGATGCATATCGATCGGCGATTTGTGCTGGTAGTATCGCTCAGTCTGATCTGGGCGCTGCTGGTGGCCGGAGCCTTCTACCGGCTGGCTGGGGGCGCGGGCGGCCGTACCCGCGCCGCCAGCCAGAAGCAGGTGGTGGTGGCCACCAGGCAGATTCCGGTGGGAAGCACGCTGGACCGCGCCTCGGTCAAACTGCGCGGCATGCCGGAGAGCCTGTTTCCCGCCGGAGCTTTCTCGCGGGTGGAAGACGTACTGGAACGGCCCGTGATCAGCGCCATACAGGCGGACGAGCCGGTGGTGGAAGCGCGCCTCGCCCTCAAGGGAAGCGGCATGGGTTTGGGGCCCATGATTCCGCCCGGAATGCGCGCCATCTCAGTGCGCGTCAACGACGTGGTGGGGGTAGCGGGCTTCGTGCTGCCGGGCATGCGGGTGGACGTGCTGGTGACCGGAAAGCCGCCCAATCGCGCCGACACCGAGACGCAGACCGTGCTGCAAAACATCACGGTGCTCTCCGCCGGGCAAACCATTCAGACCGACGGCAAGAGCCAGCCTATAGTGACTCCGGTGGTGACCCTGCTGGTGAATCCGGCGGAAGCCGAGGCGCTGACCCTATCGAACATTGAGGGCCACATCCAACTGGTGCTGCGCAATTCCACCGACCGGGCGACGGTGGCCACACGCGGGCGGAGGCTGCACGAACTTTACGGGGCTGCACCCGAGGAAGCGCCGGCGCCGTCAATCCGCCAGGCCGCGGCCCCGCGGCCCGCGCCGGTAGCGCGGGTAGCGCCGGTAACCACGGTTTTGCCGCCTGCCGCACCCCCGCCCCAGGCGGACCAGATCATCATGATTCGCGGAGCGGTCAAAAAAATCGAACTCTTCTCGCGCGAAAAGGAGGCCAAATGACGGCTGCCGGCCCGCTGAATGGTGTCGAATCGAATTGGGAGCAGCGTCTGCTGCACACCCCGGCCAGCCCGGCCGCGGTGAAGCCCGAATACCAGGAGCTGAAGTTCACGCTGCACCGCAAGCTGCTGGAACGCATCAACCTGGAGGCACTCTCGGGCATCGATGACGACCGCATCCGCGCCGAAGTGCGGCAAGCCGTGCTGGCCATTGTGGAGGAGGAGCCCAATCTGCTCACGGCCGCCGAAAAGCAGCGCATCAGCCACGAGGTGCTGCACGAGGTTTTCGGCCTGGGACCGCTGGAACCGCTGCTCCAGGACCCCACCATCTCCGACATCCTGGTGAATGGCTACCGGCAGGTCTATGTAGAACGCAAGGGACTGCTGGAACTCACCAACGTGCGCTTTCACGACGAGGCGCATTTACTGCGCATCATCGACAAGATCGTCTCGCAAGTGGGCCGCCGGGTGGACGAGTCCAACCCGATGGTGGATGCCCGGCTGATCGACGGTTCGCGCGTCAACGCCATCATCCCGCCGCTGGCGGTGGACGGGGCGCTGCTCTCGATCCGCCGTTTCGGCACCGACAAACTGATGCCGGACGACCTGGTGGCCAAGGGCGCGACGACGCGCGGCATGATGCGCCTGCTGGAAGCCGCCGTAAAGGCCAAGTTAAACATAATCGTCTCTGGCGGAACGGGCGCCGGCAAAACCACGCTACTGAACGCGCTGTCCTTTTTCATTTCTCCCAAGGAGCGCATTCTGACCATTGAAGACGCCGCCGAATTGCAGTTGAAGCAGCCCCACGTGGTGCGCCTGGAAACGCGGCCGGCCAATCTGGAAGGCCACGGCGCGGTGCGGCAGCGGCAACTGTTGATCAACAGCCTGCGCATG
>JANYJN010000023.1 GCA_025358475.1 Candidatus Solibacter sp. | reverse complement strand
GTCTCCCGATGGAAGATCAGTTTAAGCCGGCCGCTGGTGTCGCCGCGGATCTGGCCGCGCGCCGTCTCGCGATAGTATGCCACGCCCACCTCATAGGGAACGTCGGCGTCCGTCAACTGCTCTTCAGTCTGCCCGGTGAAGGAAATTTCGGGAATGGTATAGATCCCGTAAGGATAGGTTGCCGGGTTGGATTGAATCTTCAACCCGACGGCGGTGGCCGCCGCCAATCGCCCCTGCTCCATGGATACCGACGCCAGGCTCGGGAAGCCGATGATGTCGCCGGCCGCGAAGATATTCGGCACCTTGGTCCGATAGCCGGCGTCCACCGCGATGCGTCCGCGGCTGTCGGCTTCCAGGCCGGCGGCGGCCAGGTTCAGATCTTCCACGTTGCCCTGCCGGCCCACGGCGTACAGCAGCGCATCGCCGGAGATGATCTTGTTGCTCTTCATGCGCGCCACCACGCCCTCGCTGCCCTTGTCTTCCACGGCGGCGACTTCTTCATTCAGCCGCATGGTGACTCGATGGTCGCGCAGGTTGTAGGAGAGCGCCTCCACCATCTCCGCATCGGCGAATTCCAAGAGACGCGGACGCTTCTCCACCAGGATCACGCGTGAACCCAGGATGGCGAACATGCACGTGTATTCCACCCCGACCACACCCCCGCCCACCACGATCAGCGTCCGCGGAATTTCCGAAATATCCAGGATCTGGTCGCTGTTGACGATGGTGCGCCCGTTGAGCGGCACCGTTGGGCTGGTGGCCGGCTTGGTGCCGGTGGCGATGATGATGGTGGGTGCTTCCAGATCGCTCTGCTCGCGCGAGTTTTCGACGCGGACGTGAGTGGCGTCCAGAAAACTGGCCCGCCCGGTGATCACTTCCACGCCATTGCGCGACAACTGCCCCTGGGTGACGTCCACTTCGGTTTTGATCACCTGGTTGACGCGAAACCCCAGGTCCGCCATTGTGATCTTTTCCTTGACGTGGTAGTTGGTGCCGTAGATGCCCTGGTATTGGAACCCGGAGAGGTGCATCACGGCCTCCCGCATGGTTTTGCTGGGAATGGTTCCGGTATTGACGCAGGCTCCGCCGATAATTTCACGCTGTTCGATCACAGCCACGCGGCGGCCGCACTTGGCGCCCTGGATGGCCGCACGCTGTCCGGCCGGTCCGGACCCGATGACGATGATGTCGAATTTCCGCATGAAAAGCTAAGAAAAATGCTGGCCGCCGATGAACGCAGATGAACATCGACGAACGCTGATAAGCACTCCTTAGTCTTATTTGTGTTTATCGGTGTTCATCCGCGGCTAATGTGTTTTTGCTTAACTACGCGTTGAATCGGTCCTCGATGGCCTTCCAGTTCACCACGTTCCACCAAGCCGCCAGGTAGTCCGGACGGCGGTTTTGATACTTCAGGTAATACGCGTGCTCCCACACGTCGCAGCCGAACACGGGGTTCTTGCCTTCCATGATCGGGCTGTCCTGGTTAGGCGTGGAAACAATCTCGACGCCGGACGCCGTCTTCAGCAGCCATGCCCAACCGGAGCCGAAGCGGCCCACACCGGCGGCATTGAATTTTTCCTTGAACGCTTCGAAGGTGCCGAAGGCGCCCGTGATGGCCTGCGCCACGTTACCCACCGGCGCGCCGCCCGCGTGTGGGCTCATGATCTTCCAGAACATGGAGTGGTTGATGTGCCCGCCGCCATTATTGCGCACGGCGGTGCGGATGTTCTCCGGCACGATGGCGCAGTTGTGCGCCAAAAGCTCCTCAATCGTCTTACCCGCCAGGGCAGGGGCGGATTCCAGTGCCTTGTTGAGGTTGGTCACGTAAGCGTTGTGATGCTTGCCGTGATGAATCTCCATGGTCAGTTTGTCGATGGTTGGCTCCAGCGCATCGGGCGCGTATGGCAACGGCGGTAGTGTGAATGACATAACAGTCTCCTATTCTTTTTTCTGAACCCTTTCGAAGGCATCGGCGAGGCGGAACATGGTGGTTTCGTCGAAGTGCTTCGTCAAGATCTGCATCCCCACCGGAAGCCCTTCGGCGGTATTGCCGCACGGAACGCTCATGCACGGTATGCCCGCCAGACTTCCGGTAATCGTAAAAATATCGGAGAGGTACATAGCCAGCGGGTCGCCCACTTTCTCTCCCAGCTTGAAGGCCGGGAAAGGAGAGACCGGCGCCACGATGGCATCCACCTCTTGAAATGCGTTGGCAAAATCGCGCGCGATCAGCGTGCGCACCTTCTGCGCTTTCAGGTAGTACGCATCATAGTATCCCGCACTTAGTACATAGGTGCCCAGCATGATGCGGCGCTTACACTCGGCGCCGAACCCCTCGCCGCGTGTGTTGCGATACATATCGGTCAGCGTATCGGAGGACTGCGATCGGAAAGTGTATCGAACCCCATCATACCGGGCCAAATTGGAGCTGGCCTCGGCGGTAGCGATGATGTAATAACATGCGATAGCATACTCTGTGGCCGGCAGGCTGATCTCGCGGACTTGGCAGCCGAGGGCCTTCAACTTATCCACGCCACGCGCGATCAGGTCGCCGGTTTCGCTGGTCAATTGTTTTAGATACTCGATGGGCAGTCCAAGCTTCAAGCCTTTCACGTCGCCCGTCAGGTGTGCGGAATAATCTGGCACAGGGGCCTCTGCCGAGGTGGAATCCCGGGGATCGCGACCGCCAATCACGCTGAGCACCGTGGAAGCGTCCTTCACAGTGCGCGCGAACGGCCCAATGTGATCGAGGGAACTGGCGAAGGCGGTCAGCCCGTATCGCGAAACTCTGCCGTAAGTGGGCGTCACCCCCACCACGCCGCAGAAGGACGCCGGTTGGCGGATGGATCCGCCGGTGTCGCTCCCCAGCGACACCACCGCCGTGCCCTGCGCCACAACCGCCGCCGATCCGCCGCTCGACCCGCCCGGCACGCGGTCGAGCGCCACGGGATTGCGTACCGGTCCGAAGGCCGAGTTCTCGGTAGAGGATCCCATGGCGAACTCGTCGCAATTGGTCTTGCCCAGGATCACCCCGCCGGCCTCTTCGATGCGGATGACCGCCGTGGCATCGTAGGGCGGGACGTAGTCGGCCAGCAGGCGCGAACCGCAAGTGGTCTTCACGCCCTTGGTGACGATCACGTCTTTGACCGCAATGGGCACGCCGCCCAGCACCCCCGGATCTTCGCCGCGCGCGATGCGTTCGTCCACGCGGAGAGCTGCCGCCATGGCGCGCTCCGGGCAGAGGTGGAGGTAGGCGTTGGTTTTCGGATTCTCCGCTTCGGCGAAGCGCAGTGCCGCCGCGGCCAGTTCGCAGGCGCTGAATTCGCGCGAGAGCAGGGCGTGCCTCACGCGATCGATGGTTAAGGAGGGAATATCCATTCGCGAATCTTTATTCTATGTGGTCGAACCGCTAGCGTTCGATGATTTGCGGCACCTTAAAATACCCGGCGCCGGGCTGCGGAGCGTTGGCCAACGCCGCCTGGTTGCTCAACGGCACCACCGGCACGTCGGCGCGCAGGGTGGCTGTCTCGCCGGC
>JANYJN010000019.1 GCA_025358475.1 Candidatus Solibacter sp. | reverse complement strand
CGAGTCGGGACTGGACTATTTCCATGCGCGGTACTTCAGCGGGGTGCAGGGGCGGTTTACGAGCCCTGATCCAGGGAACGCGGGTGCCAATCCGGCAGACCCGCAGAGTTGGAACGCCTATGCCTACGCCGGGAACAATCCACTGAGCTATACGGACCCAAGCGGACTGATATATGGCACCGAGATAGGCGCTGCAACTGGCAATCCGGTCGGCATCGCGATAGGTGCCGCAATTGATCTTGCCACCGCCCTGTTCGGTATCTTTGGAGGTGGCGGCGGTTCCCATCCTACGTTCTCCACAACAGTTTGGGCAATGAATCCTGTTCAAACAGCGCCGGTTTACAATCCGTCGACGCTGGGTGCCGACCTGGATCCAAGCGTCCTGTCCATCCCAGGACTCATTTTCACTGCCGAAGCGACAGCTCACCCAGACCCATCCGCAAAGAACTGGAAGCACACGGCTGGATGTTTCTTGAGGGGCGCTGCGGTGGGTGCAGGGGGAGCGCTGGTTGTCGCGGGTGCGGCCGCGGGTGCAGCAGCACTAGGAGTTCCAGCAGCGGTTGTTACTGGGGGGCTGGCCGTAGTTGGGGTGGCCGGTGGCACGGTAACGCTAGTTTCGGGGATCAATGACGTCAAGGGTGGGAACTATGCGGGAGTTGCCTATGGGGCAGGCTCCCTTGTAGGCGGCTTTGCGGCCGGCGGCACTGTAGGTCGTGCAGTAGGTAATAGCATCAAACCTCCTGCAAGCCCAGGCTGGAACTTCTTCCGCGATATTCGGAATCTTTACAATCCCCGCCTGGGATCGGTTTCGGACTGGTTGGGCACAGGACCTGACACGGGTGCCGCCGCCGGCGCGAGTGGGTTTGGAGCAGGGCTCATAGCTTTCCTTCGCGGGGGGTGCTAGGTGGTAACGCTCTGGCACCTGCTTCTCGGCATCTGTTTCTGTGTTGGCGTGGCGAGTGCACTTACCGCGGCAAGAGATCTTGGAGGCGGCTATGGTAACTACGCGTTGGCTCTGCTCGCCGGCTCTTGCATTGGATCTTGTGCGGTCTGGGTCTTGTCAAGATTGGCTACGTTGGTCGCGGCCTCCGTGTCAAGAGATTTGTCGAGAGCTAAGGAAAAACTCTTGGCGCGCGGATTGTACCTGTTCGCGCTATTCTCAGCGATCTGCGTGGGAATTCTTGCCGAATGGGTGACATCGGGACTGGTCCAGACGGTTATTCACGGACGTTAGCGAAGGCGCAGTGAAATCCGCATGGCTACATGGTAGCTCCGGGGGATCACATGGTGGACTGATAGGCGGGGGGGCGGGCGATTACACGGGGGGTTTTGAATCGATGCGGACTTGGAGCGACGGGAAAGAGCACCGTGCTCCGATACTACTTGGGGGGAAGGAGACCGTGGTGCAAGGTGGCAAGCTGGGTAAAGTGAATATCAACACGACGGACGCTGGCGGGCTTGCTCAATACGAGAGCGGTCAACTTAGCCTAGGGGGCTATGGGGGAGTATCTTTCAAAGGGGGTAGGAGCGTAGGGCTAGGAGGTTACTTCTCCCTGAGTTGGACTGGCTGTAAGCAGTAGCCGTTAACTGCAAGCCAATGCTGAAACCCTCGGGTTAACAAGAAAAAGGAGGTAGGTGTGATTCACGCTGGACCGCATCGTTGGGCATTGATTTTTCCTTTCTTGGTAGGACTCTTCTTGATATGGTTCGCGCTTCAAAGCGGTCCCTTCTATCCGCGCCACCATTTGCCGACGGACTCACCCACTTCCGCCTGGAAGGTGCGAATCATCTTGATTCCGTTGGGTGTGTTACTCGCCGCATTTTCGGTGATTGGATGGCTTCGCCGATAACGCACCACTTAAAAAGAAATCGGGGAAATATCCGCAACTCCCAGTTCTTCGGCAAACGATGACGGCCCATGATTTCTTTTCGCGCCTGTCGACCGCCACGAACCCCGGAGAGCGCGCTGTCCTCGGTCAGCTATCAGGGCAACAGCGCATCGTACACTCACGGCGCTTCGGTCCCGTCTCGGGAAGGTGGCGTTGGCCCGCGATTTTGCTGGTCTCGAATCCGCTGCCTTTGCCCATGCCCCTGCCGCCCGCGTGATGTTGGCGCGCCGCAGCGAGTGAGGGCCAAAGCCGGGGAAGTCGAGTTTCACGCCGCCGACTCCTTCCCGTTAATCGCGACCACCTTCGCCCGCTTCTCCTGTTTGGCCCGCCGCGCCTGCGCCATCTGCTCGTGCTGCGCGTCGTTGGGGCTGGGTCCGTCGTCCTTGGGCGCGGCGTTCGCCAACCGCTCCTGGATGGCGCGCGTCAACGCCTCCTGGCGGTCGATCCCGACGAACGTGTACTCGCCCGTCATGTCCACCTCGCTGTGGCCCGCGATCTTGCTGGCCTCGATTGCGCTGCCGCCGACCTCCTGCCGCCACGTGATGTTCGCGCGCCGGAAGGAGTGCGGCCCAAGGCCGGGGAAGTCGCAACCGGCGTCCTTCGCCGCCTCGTGGATCGCCTTGCGGATGCCCGAGTCCCACATCGGCTTCGCCGGGTCGCTGGCCTGCGGGAAGATCCAGTCGTTGGGGCCGCGCCGGTCGAGCTTGGCGATCCAGTCAATGTAGCGATCACACAGGTCGCCCAGAGCCAGGACGCGCTTGCTGCCTTCGGTCTTGGGCGTATCGATGTCCATGCGCCAGTTGCGCTGCTCAATCCGGACGACGCGTGTTGCAGGATTGAAGTGCTTGATCATCAGGCCGGTGACTTCGGAGATCCGGGTGCTGGTCGCCACGCACGTCTCGATCACCAACCGGTTCGGGTCGGCCAACCGCGCCAGCACCGCCGCCGTCTGGTCCCAGGAAAGGATCTTCTTCTCGAACCGGTACGACCGTTTGCCGATGTCCACCTTGACGGTGGGAGGTCGTTTACCTTCCTCCCACAGCCCCCAGTCCTCTGCCTTGTGGTAGATCGCGGACATGGCCCTGCGGATGTCCTTCATCGCGCTCCACGAGATCGGATCGCCGTCCTTGCGTTTGAGCTCGAACAGCCAGTCCTCGATCTCCTTGGACGCGATATCGGCAAGACGCCGCTTCTCCCACGCCGGGAGCAGGAACGCCTTCACCATCCACTTCTCCTTCTCCCGTGACGGCGCGGCCATCTTGCCGCGCCGGTCCACGTGGCTGGTGAGGTACATATTGGCGACCTCGCCAAAGAGCGCCTGTCCTTTGGCGGCGGCGATCTTCGCGTTCGGCGCGTTGATCTTCCGCAACTCGTCGTCGCGGATCGTCTCCGCTTCCTTGACGCTGATCTTCGTCGGTCCTTTGCTGGGCCCGCAGACGTGCCTCATCCGGATCGGCTTCTGCGTTCCATCCGGCTGGATCTGGTCAGTCCAGTACCGGAAAAAGTAGTTCCGGTTGGCGGTCGTGTCGGTGTGGATCTTCGGGTGCTGCACTCGCGCTATCAATCTGACGCCTCCTAATAGCGCCCGAAGGGTAGCTTCGTCCTCTGTCATTAAGCAAGTCCAATCGTTTCAATCAGATCGCAACTGCGGAACGCGTGTCCTGCTGGCAGATATAGAGCGTGTGCCGTGCCCGCGTGATCCCCACATAGAACAGGCGCACCACGGAGTCGCGCGGCGGTCCCATGCGCTGGTACTGCCCGTCTCCGGCCCGCGAGAGATCCGGAAACAGGTACACC
>JANYJN010000006.1 GCA_025358475.1 Candidatus Solibacter sp. | reverse complement strand
CCCCTTTCTTCCACACGCCCCCCATTCCTGGCTGTGCAAATCGGCCGAGTCCGCCAAGTCAGAGATCGAAGCCATGCTCGCTGCTTCCCCGCTCTGACCGTGCGGCACTAGATGTCATTTTTCAGGATTGACGGACTCTCGGATCGCGTAAAGTTAGGCGGATGCGCTTGCCACCCGGAGCAACCTGCCCGGCCGTCTGCCCTCGGCGGACATATCAGGATCGATCCCCGTAGCCGATTGGTAGATCTTGGCAAGTCGGCAGATCGACTCCGGTCCGACGCCCAGTTGGATGTCCCCGTCGGCTATCATAAACGTTTAGGCTCTCAGTTGCCCCAAATTTCCTTCGAAATTGTCGCCGAATGCCCGCACACCCGTGCCCGCGCGGGATTGCTCCACACCCCGCACGGGACCATCGAAACGCCGGTATTCATGCCGGTCGGCACGCAAGCCACTGTCAAAGGGCTCACCCAGCGCGACCTGGCCGAAGATCTGGGCGTGGGGATTCTGCTGGCCAACACGTATCACCTCTACCTGCGCCCCGGGCACGAACTCATCCGCCAGATGGGCGGGTTGCACAAGTTCATGTCCTGGCCCAACGCCATCCTCACCGATTCGGGCGGATTTCAGGTGTTCAGCCTGAGCGGTCTGCGCCAGATCGATGAGGCAGGCGTGGTCTTCAATTCCCACCTAAACGGCGACCGCCACACGTTCACGCCGGAATCGACGGTGGACGTGCAACTGGCCTTCGGCAGCGACATCCTGATGGTGCTCGACGAGTGTCCCCCCTACCCGGTCAGCCACGAATCCGCGCGCCAGAGCATGCAGCGGACGGTGCGCTGGGCGGGCCTGGCGAACCGGCATTTCCTGCGCCGCATGGCGGAAAGCCCCACGCGCCACGCTTTGTTCCCCATCGTGCAAGGCTCCATGTTCCCGGATCTGCGCAAGGAATGCGCCACCGCCCTGGCGGATCTCGATGCCGATGGCTACGCGATCGGCGGCCTGTCGGTGGGCGAACCGCGCCCGCTCAGTCTGGAAGCGGTGGAGGCTACCGAGGATATCCTGCCGCGCGGTAAGCCCCGCTATGCCATGGGTGTGGGAATGCCTTTGGAATTGCCAGAGTATGTGGCCCGCGGCGTCGACATGATGGATTGCGTGCTACCCTCGCGCAACGCGCGCAACGGATATTTATTTACCTCGGAAGGCCGCGTGATCATCAAGCACGCCCGCTATAAGGACGACGAACGGCCGCTTGATCCAAAATGCCCCTGCTATACCTGCCAGACCTATTCCCGCGCCTACCTCCGCCATCTCTTCCAAGCCGGAGAAATCCTGTTTTCGGTGCTGGCCACCCGGCACAACATTCAACGGTACCTTGACATCATGCGCCAGATCAGGGACGCTATTAGATCGGGTTCATTTCCAGAATACTTGAGGTGTGCGCGCTCAGCCTCGTTTGAGGCCGCGTAGCGCGCGATTGGCTTAAACTTGGTTTACAACGTGCTTCTCAACCTGCTTCTTGAATCGGCGTCGTCCCCCAACTCGCTACTGGGATTCCTCCCAATCCTTCTCATTTTCGCGATTTTCTATTTTCTGCTTTTTCTTCCGATGCAGAAGCAGCGCAAGCAGACGGCGAAAATGCTCGCCGGGTTAGAGACCGGGGACAACGTCCTCACCAGCGGTGGCATCGTCGGAACCATCGTCTCTCTCGATAGCGATACGGTGATATTGCGGGTGAAGCCCGACAACATCAAGATTCAGGTAGCGCGTAGCGCAGTGTCCGGCATGGCTCCGTCTTCCAGCGAAGGCAAGAAGTAGTACTCTAAATTAAACAGGCTGTAATATTCCCATGAAGAACAATCTAACGGCGCGAACCGTGATCATCGTTGTCACCATCCTGGTCTGCGTGTTCGGCATCATCGACTTCCCCAAGAGCCGCGCGGAACTCGTCAAGAATTTCAACGACAACATCCGGCTGGGTCTCGATCTCAAGGGCGGCACCCACCTGGTTCTCGAAATACAGGTGCAGGACGCCGTGAAGGCGGATGCCGATCAGTCCGCGGAGCGCCTCAAGGACGACCTCAAAAAGCAGAACGTAGCCTGGAACAGCATGGACGTTCCCGATGTGGCCCACGTGGAAGATGCCGAGAATGTGGCCATCACTATAAAGGGGATACCCGCCACGCAATCCAGCGCCTTCCGGGGCCTGGTGTCCGAGCGCTTTTCCAACTACATCCTCACCGCGCTGAACTCCACCGATTATTCGATGAAACTCAAGCCCACGGATCTCAACGAGCTCAAAGTGGATACGGTGAAGCGCGCCGTGGACACTATCGGCAACCGTATCGACCAACTCGGGCTGGCCGAGAAATCCGTGCAGCAGTACGGTAAGGCAGGCTCCAAGTTCGAAGTGCTTGTGCAATTGCCCGGCGTGGACGATCCGGCGCGCGCCAAGGAACTGATCGGCACCGCCGCCGTGCTGGAAATCTGCGACGTGAAGGAAGGTCCGTTCCCCAGCAAGGAAGGGGCGCTGGCCCAAAAAGGCGGCATTTTGCCCCTCGGAACCAGACTGGTCCGCTCCAAACCCCGCGGAGCCCAGGACGGAGAGCAGTGGTACCTGGTGATGAAGACCCCGGTCATCACCGGCCGCGACATGCGCAACGCGCGTCCCGGCCAGGATGAGTTCCGCAAGTGGGAAACCAATTTCAGCCTCTCCCAGGATGGCGGCCGCCGTTTCGGCCGTTACACGGAAGCCAACATCGGCAACAAGCTCGCCGTGGTTCTGGATAGCCAGATTGTCAGTGTTGCCACCATTCAGTCCAAGATCGAGGACTCGGGGCGCATCACCGGCCTGGGCAGTGAAGAAGAGGGCGTCGATCTGTCCCGCTACCTGCGTTCCGGTTCGCTGCCCGCCGGGGTGATCTATAACGAGGAGCGCTCCATCGGACCCTCGCTGGGCGCCGATTCCATCCATCAGGGCATCGTGGCCGGTCTCGCCGGATTGCTGGCGGTGGTCGCCGTCATGCTGGTGTACTACAAGCGCGCGGGCGTGAATGCGGTGCTGGCGCTCGGGCTCAATACCATCATCCTGTTGGCGGCAGTGTCGTACTTCCATGCGGTCCTCACCCTGCCTGGTATCGCCGGAATCATCCTGACCATCGGTATGGCGGTGGATTCCAATGTGCTGATTTTCGAACGCATCCGCGAGGAGTTGCGCACCGGCAAGAGCGTGATTGCCGCGGTCGATAACGGCTTCAGCAAGGCGTGGTGGACCATTGTCGACACGCACGTGACAACGGTGGTATCCTGCGCCTTCCTTTTCCTCTTTGGGGAAGGGCCGGTCCGTGGATTTGCGGTAACACTGGTCATCGGTTTAATCGCTAACGTTTTCACCGCTGTTTTCGTATCGAAGACCATCTTCGACTACGAACTGGCAGGTCGTCGCCAGCTCACCGAGCTGAGCATCTGAATCCCGGCCTATGAATTTGCACACACAGGGCGGCTCGGGAACAAAAGGTAAAGGACTGGTGTCCAAGTACATGACACACCAGCACGGCAAGGTTTGATGGAATTATTTAAGAACACGAATTACGATTTTCTCGGCAAGAAGTGGCCGTTCATTATTGCCTCGCTGGTGCTCACCATGGCCGGGTTTGCCAGTATCCTGGTGCGGGGCGGGCTCACCTTCGGGATCGATTTCAAGGGCGGCACCCTGATGACCGTCAAGTTCTCCCAGAAACCCCCGATCGAGAAGATCCGCAACGCCTTCTCCCGCTCCGGGAAGATCAAGGGCGAAGTCACCGTACAGAACTTCACGGACCCGCAGACCCAGAACGAAATCGAGATCGGCACAGAGCTGGTGAACGAGAAGCAACTGGCCGCCAACCGGCAGGCCATGGAAGAAGTCCTGGCTGCCAGTTTCGGTCAGCCCGGAAGCGGAAAACTGGATCTAAACTCCGCCAGCAAGGACTCCCTGGCATCCCGCCTGCGCGACCCGCTGGCCGCCGCCGGCGTCCCCATGGCGGAGCCGCAACTGCAAAAGGTGGTGGCGGACATCCTGAATTATCGCGACACGCCTCCGCGCTCCGGATTGATCGTCGATTTTAGTCAGTTGTCCTCGCTACCCGGCGTGAATGCTGGTATCATAAGCGCTCTAAAACAGGAGTGCTATCTGGCGCCATACACCGTGAAGAAGACGGAAATGGTAGGTCCCAAGGTCGGGGCCGAATTGCGAAACAAAGCCGTGCTGGCGACGCTTTACGCGCTGGCGGGAATGTTAGCCTATATTGCATTCCGGTTTGAGTGGATCTACGGGGCCGCCGCGGTGATCGCGGTCTTCCACGATACCCTGATCACCATCGGACTGTTTTCGATTTTCCACGAAGAGATTTCCATGACGGTCATCGCAGCCTTGCTTACCCTCGTAGGCTACTCGATGAACGACACCATTGTGATCTTCGACAGAATTCGCGAGAATTTGAAGATCATGCGGCGGGAACCCCTGGAAGTGCTCATGAACAAGAGCGTCAACCAGACCCTCAGCCGCACCATTATGTCAGCCGGCCTGACGTTCCTGACCGTAGTGGCCCTGTTTATTTGGGGCGGGCCCGTGTTGCACACATTTTCATTCGCCCTGGTTTGCGGGATCACTGTAGGCACGTATTCTTCTGTATTCATCGCCAGTCCGATCGTTTTGTTCTGGCACAATTACACGGATGGCCGCAAACGGTCGGCCCCGGTGTTGGCTGCGGCTGCGCGAACCGACGCGTCGCGCAAGAGCCCGTCGAAGGCAGTCAAGTAAATTAACCGCGGGCCGGGCACTTTTTCTCCGCCGGCGGTGTCATAAGAAAAGGGAGCTTTGTATGTTCGAGCAAACATTCGTGGAAGGCAAGACCAAGACAACCTGGACGGTACTGAGCGCATTCATTGTTCAGACCGCATTTCTCATCATCGCCGTCATCCTGCCGATGATTTATTTCGATGTCCTTCCTAAGACGCAGTTGACGATGTCCCTGGTGGCACCGCCACCTCCGCCACCTCCGCCGCCACCCCCGGCCGCCGTCCAGGCCGTGAAAATCGTCAAGGTGATCCCGCGTCAGTTCGACGCCGGCCGGCTGATGGCGCCCAAGAGCGTCCCCAAGGAAATCGCCACCATTAGGGAAGAAGAACTTCCGCCCGCTTCAAGCGGCGTGGGTGGCGTAATGGGCGGCATCCCGGGCGGCGTAGCCGGCGGTACTCCCGGTGGCGTGCTTGGCGGCATCATCGGTTCAGTGCCCAGCGCGTTGCCTCCTCCGCCTCCTCCTCCGGTGAAGGTGGTAGTCACGCCGAAGCGCATCACCATCGGCGGCAACGTCCAGCAGGCCAAATTGGTCCGCCAGCCTAAGCCGGTGTACCCGCCGCTTGCCAAGCAGGCGCGTATTTCGGGCGTGGTTCATCTGGCCGCCGTCATTTCCAAGGACGGCACGATTCAGGATCTTAAGGTGATCAGCGGCCATCCGCTGCTCATTCCGTCCGCTCTCGAAGCGGTGAAACAGTGGGTGTACCAGCCGACTCTGCTGAACGGCGAGCCGGTAGAGGTGTCGACTCAGATCGACGTGAACTTCACGTTGAGCCAGTAAAGTAAAGAAGTTCCGGCGCGCGTTCACGCGTCCGGACAGAAAAGTACAAATCAACTCGCAGGAGAGACAAAACCTATGCTTTTGCAATTACAAGTTTGGTCGCTGTATTTGCTTCAGGAAAGCGGCAGCACCGTTAGTTGGGATCCCGCCTCCCTTTGGCGGCAGATGGGCCTCTTGGCGAAACTCGTCGTCATCCTCATGTTCATCATGTCCGCCTATTCCATCGGCGTCATGATCGATCGCATGATGGCCTTCACCGCGGCCCGTAAACAGTCGCGCCAATTCGCTCCGGCGGTCGCCGGCGCGCTACGCGAAGGGAAACTGGACGAAGCCGTAAAGATTGCCGACCGCTTCAAGAAGAGCCACCTGGCCAAGGTCGTCGTGGCGGGCCTGCAGGAATTCCAGGCGCACCAGATCAGCTCGGAGATCCCGGGCGAGGAAATCGAGGCGTCCAAGCGAGCGCTCGAGCGCGCCGAAGCCATCGTTCATGCCGAACTGAAGCGCGGCGTCAGCGCGTTGGCCACCATCGGTTCCACCGCCCCCTTCGTGGGTCTGTTCGGAACCGTCGTCGGCATCATTAACGCCTTTAAGGGCATTGCCGCCGAAAAATCCACCGGTCTCGGCGCCGTCGCCGGCGGTATTTCCGAAGCCCTGGTGACTACCGCTATCGGTTTGTTCGTGGCCATTCCCGCCGTTTGGATGTACAACTTCTTCACCAACAAGATTGAATCCTTCGACGTGGAGATGGGGAACTCGAGCAGCGAGCTGATCGACTACTTCCTTAAACGTTCGCAGCGCGGCGTCCGCAAGTAGTCAGATTCATGTCCTCAGTTTCA
>JANYJN010000811.1 GCA_025358475.1 Candidatus Solibacter sp. | reverse complement strand
CACGGCCGCGAGACGGCCCGCGCCGTCCACACAGTTCGTGCGCGTGTTGTTGGCGGCGTCTTTAACAGTCGTCCCGACGCTGCATCCCGACACTCCGGAGACGATCACATTGGAAGTCGTCGTCACTGTCCCGGTGGGATGTGAATTCGGGCTGGAGCCGCCCCAAACGCCGGGCAGCGGCGCCCCCGCATAGCCGGTCACCGTGACCGCATCTGGCGTCGTACTAATCGGGGTGCCGACCGTTCTAGTTATCATCGTCCAGCCCATGGTGGACTCCCCGGTGCTGATGTACGGGTTCGAGGTCAGTTCGTAGCTCGTGCCGCCGGTGCCATAACGGTACGCCTTCTCCACGCGCCGGTTCAACCCATCCACCGTCGATTGCACCCGTCCCAGCGCGTCGAAGTTCGTGGTGCTGGAAAGCTGGCCCAGCGTGGTGGTGACCGAGGAATTCGAATCGTCGTAGGTCGTGTTGGTGATGCGTTCCAGCCCGGTCGTCGTGTTCCTCTGCTTCACGCTCTTGGTCCGGCCCATCCCGTCGTACGTGTAGCTGGTCGTGATGTGATTGTCGGAATCCTGGACGTTCTTCAAAAAACCGCTGGCGCAATCGTAGGAGTACGTAGAGTTCAGCGTCCCCGCAACCGCGACCGTAGCCGGATACACATCGTTGTTCGGGCCGCAACCGGGCGTGATCGCCGTCGAGTGAAGATTCGGATCCGTGACACTCGAAATGTTCCCGTTCGAAAGATATGTCCACGAGGTTCGGATATTCAAGCCGGTTTCGGAATTGTATTCGTCCAAATAGCGCAGGTTGGCCGTGGTCAGATTATTATCGAACGTGAACGTGGCGGTCGCGCTGCCACTGGTAGACCTGTGCGGTGCGCGCAGGTGGGCGGGTCCCGAATGCGTCCAATAGCTGGTTCCTGCGCTCCAATAAGTGCTGGTCGCTGTCTTGAGCGCGGTGCAATTGGTCCCCTGCCCACAAACCGAGGTGATCACCCTGGTGCTCTGGTCGCGGTTCACCACCGTGGCCGCGGCCCAATCGTATTCGGTCGAGGATGTCGTGTTGCCGTTCCGGTCCTGCTGTGCGAAGCGGACCTTCACAGGGGCGCCGGTGCCTGGAGGGGTCATCACCGTGTACTGCACGTAAGGATTGAACAGCGCACCGGATGGAACTCCGTCGGCTAACGTGTTGGACACCCAATTCATTTCGGTCAGGCTGCCGTCGCGGTTTAGAATCTGGAAGGGCACGGCCACGCAAAGATCCCGCGATTTCAGATTGGAAGGGCACAGGTTCGTGGTGTAAATCAGCGAGTAGCTTCCGTCGGGATAGGAGATCTGGCTGCCCACGTTGCTCGGTCCCGACGTCGCCGGGTACGTATAAATATTCGGCGCGAAAGTCGAGTAATAGCTCGTCGTCTCCTGCAAAGGCGTGTCTACGCCCTGGAGTGTTTCTCCGTAACTGAACGTCTTGCTGGCTATCGGATTCGTCAGGGTTCCAGGCGGCCTTTGCGCCGATACTGAACCGGGCATCCCCGTCAGGGAGTCGAACCGGTAGGCGTATTGCTCCTTCCACTGCGGCTGACAGTTGTTTGGCGCGGCGCCCGTGCACATCTGCACTTCGTGGATTTCCCCCCAACTGTAAGCGTTGGGGTCATTCGGGTTCAGAGGGCCGTAGTAGAAGAGATAGTTGATCGAATTGTTGGCGCTCGCGGGCGGCATCTGAACAGAGCTCACCAGCATGGCGGTCCAGCCCCCAGTGCCGAGATACCCGGTGTCGCCTGAGCCCGTGTAGGTGGCTCCGGTCTGCAATGTGCGCCAATAATAGGGCAGGGCGTATGGGGCCCCGGCGATCCAATTCACGTTTGTCGTGGAGGTCGTCGGGTTCCCGTTATCATCGGGTGGGCCCGGCCAGGTGATCGTGTCGGTCCATCCGTTGGACGAACTCGCGGAATAGCTCATGGTCACGGTGCGGCCCTGCCCATCCAGGAGTGTCTCCGTGCAGACCCCGCCGATGTTGCAGTTTCCAGTGATGCCGATCGTGTTGCCGTTGCGATCCCTGATCTGGGTGGCGTCGCTGTCCACCGCGTGACCCGCAGTGACGATGATTGGGCCGCTCACCTGCGTCCCGTCCGCGAAATATGCCACCCAGGTTCTACTCACCGTGTTCGCCTCCACGCGAATGTAGGTACTGTCGGCGGTGGCATAAATCAGCGTCCCGACGTACGGGGTGGAGCTGATATTGCAGTTGGCGTTGTTGTAGCCGGCAAAGTCGGGAATGTCGTAGGATTGATTCGTATCGGTTGAGAGCGGCGGCCCTGTGTACACCGTACCGTCGCTATTGAGCCCGCCTACAAGGCGCAGCACGCGGTTAGCCCCGTCCGGCGTGGCGAATATAGTCTTGTACCAATTGCCCGCGGTTACGGGATCGTTGTTGATGGCCGAGCATGTCGCCGAGGTGAACACCGAAACTCGCGTTTGAGACCATAACGTATATTTGTAGCCGTACTTCCAGCCGCCTCCGTGGGCGCTGGGCACATACTCCGATTGGAAGACATTAGTGTTATCCGTGGGGACCTGCGTCTTGAGGTCGAATATGGTGCTGTTGTAAATCAGGTCCACGCCGGTCGAAAAACCGCCCGGCCCAGGAGGCAGATGAGCTGCCGGAATCCGCAAGCTCATGTTCCCGTTGATGGCGTTCACGGACTCAATCTGGCCAATGGTATACGATCCAGTCGCCACGCTGCCGCCGCCCACAGACACATTCGGCGGATCTGTCAGCAGGTTCGTCTGCGCGCTCAGCGGCGCAAGATACAACGCGGTCGAAAACGCGATGCGGGCGCCGGTGCCCGCCAATCTGCTCAGTGTGCGTCCCATCTCGTTCTCAACCCTCCACTAAGGAACAAAAACCGTCGCCGACGCCGCGAGTCCTACGCTTGCGCCCGTTGCGCTAAAGCTCAGCACTTGCAGCCCGTTTTCGTACCGCGTGATCCTTCCGGGGAACCACTGGTCGCCCTGTTTGCTCCAATTGGAAAACTGCGTCTGCGTCACCTGCTGCTGCTTTGGCCCTTTGTTCACAACCGACCTGATCTCGGCGATGAACCCGGTCTGTTCGTCAATCGCTATAAAAATATCCTGTTGCAGGGCCTTCCCGGCAGCCAGCCCCGGACGCGCCTTCGGCGAGAAAGCAAGCAAAGTCCAATACGGACCCGTGTAGTTCTTGGCGGCGCCCCCGTCCGGGCGAAAATGCGAGCCTATGCGCCGGTAACTGCCTCCGGTGGCCACCTGGAGGCAGACCATGTCCGGAAAACCCGCCAGCAGGCTCTCCGCGATGGCGTCGTCGGCGTCATCG
>JANYJN010000789.1 GCA_025358475.1 Candidatus Solibacter sp. | reverse complement strand
CAAAAATGACTCCGTAGTTGCTGCAGAACAGTTGGGACTGTTCAGCGACGCTGCGAATCCTCCCTGACAGGCTTCAGCCTGGCTGGCTCCGGAAAGGTAATCAATCTATATCGGAAGATTAGCAAGATCATGCGCAAACCGAGCTTGATCGCACGCACCAGGCTTCCTGTTATCTTAGATGTTCCCAATCGTGAGCCGTAGTTAACCGGAATCTCGATGCAACGCAGCTTCATCCTGATTGTTACAATCAGGATCTCGGGTGAGAGGCGGCTATCGCCTACGGTGAGCAGGGGCAGTAACTCGGACAGTGTCCGCCTAGTGAATAGCTTGTAAGTGCAACCGACGTCCGTCATGCAGGGACCGTTATGCAGGTACTCCAGGACTTTGGCGACCGCCACATTGCCGTACCTCAAGAACCAGCCCATGTTTGCGCCGCTCCAGATACAGGCCTTGGACGTTCGCGTACCGAAGACAGCGTCGAAGTCCTCGGCGTAAGCCATGAACTTGTAGACATCCGACGCCCTGAACGTGGCGTCGGATTCGACGATGAGGACGTAGTCTCCGGTTGCTGCCTGCAAGGCTGCACGGCAGGCGAATCCGTACCCCTGCCGAGTCTCCAGGACCACTCGCGCGCCTGCCCGCCTTGCGAGATCGCCGGTGCCGTCTGAACTGTTATTGTCGGCGACTACGACCTCGTCCACTTCGGGAATCTCTGCGAACGTCCGGACAACCGATGTGATGCCGTCGGCCTCGTTATAGGCCGGCATCACCACACTCAGCGTTCGGCCTTTGTACACAGTCGGCTCCAGGATAGCGGTAGTTTATCGGTAAGTTCCAGGTTTCCGAAGGGCTGCCCGGTTCGGGCGCCCGCCGTCCTTACCCATGCTACCATTCGCGTCAAACCGTCGCGCAGGCTCGTTCTCGCACGATAGGCGAAGTATGTCTCGCATTTGCTATGGTCGCTGAAGGCATGCTGGACCTCCTCCCGGGCGGCCAACCGTTGAATACCCGTGTCGACACCCATGGCCTCCTGCACCATCCGCACCAACTCGGTTACGCTATAGGGCGTGTCCGCTCCGATGTTGAACACTTGGCCGAAGGCCTTCTCCTGGTAAACTGACTTGGCAATGACAGGGGCTATATCGGAGATATGGGTGAAAGCGCGCGTCTGCATACCGTCGCCAAACACCGTGCATGGCTGACCTTGCAGGATCTGGTTCATGAAGATGCCGACCACGTTCCGATAAGGGTCGCCGATGTTCTGCCGCTCTCCATAGACATTATGGGGCCGGAACACGATGTAGTTCAGACCAAACAGATTCCTGGCGGCTTCCAAGTCCAACTCGACGGCGTATTTTCCTATTCCATATGGATCCACAGGCCTGGGAGCCAGCGATTCCACCATGGGCACCTGTCCGGCGCCATAGACCGCAATGCTCGAAGTAAACACGAAGCACCTGCATTTATGACGAAGGGCCGCATTCAGCACGGTCATGCTTCCGACGACGTTGTTGGTGTAGTTGAAGCGCCTGATGAAGTGGCTGAGGCCTTCCGCGGCGTATGCCGCGAGATGATAGACATGGTCGATGCGGTTCTGGGTAAAGACCTCGTCAACCAGATCGGTGTCGGTTACAGAGCCGTTAATCAGGATCGCCGCGGGATTGACGTTTTCGGTGAATCCGCCGGACATATCGTCCAACACGATCACTCTATGCCCTAAGCGGATGAGTTCGTCGGTAACGTGGCTGCCGATGAAGCCAGCCCCGCCCGTTACTAAAGAGGTCTCAGACGCCATCTACCGAAGGCCTTTCCTGCGCCCTGGAAAGGAGGCACGTAAGATGGAGTCAAAGAAATGTCGCGTCATGAAGATCCTTGAATACCGGTCAGTGTATCACGCATTGAAGTATCCCTCGCGCACTCTCTCGTCTTCTTCGCCAAGCAGGGTTATTGGCTACTCGGGCCTGGGCCGGTCACCTGCACTCCACGTTCGGGACGACCACCGCTATCCCCTTCCACGACGGGTCGGCAGGCGCGGGAAGGATGGTTTGGATAACAGGGGCGACCTTGCGCGGTTGATCGACAAACAGGCCAATTCGCAGCGAATAGGTCCCTGGAGGGACTCCTGGCGGAGGAGTCGCCAGGAAGTGATTTTCCACTGCGTCGCCGGGAGCCCAACCGCTTGTCGACATGTCTGCATCACTCCTTAGGGGATGATCCAACTGGAACGCCGTGGTGCCATCGGGACGCAGCACGTGGATAAACACGGTGTAATCTACCGAGACCTTGGCCAGCGCTTTCCAATGCAGATCGATGCTGTTATGTTCGCCGACGCTGCGGATCGTATAGCTGTTTAGCGATATCTCATTGCCAAAGTTGGTGGTGGCAACGGAACCCGGATTCGATGACAACTGGCTTGAGCAAGCCGTTTGAACGATGGTCGCCGTGACTGCCAGCAGCAACACGGCGACCCGCTGAAACAAAGTGCCAGACTCTTGCATTTTGAGATTTGTCAACGCCGAGAACATAATACCGAAGTCATTATACCCCAAACCAGCCGGGCATCGCGATGAAAATGTCGTTCCAATCGGTCCTGTTCAAGGGACCGAAAAGGCGCGCCGCCAAAGGCGACTTTCGAATCGCAGTCTGGGTTCGCGCCGACTAGGTCTCCGAACACCTGAAGAATTGGTAAAAACCTTTTTTGTGCAGAATAGCGCGCCCTGATTCGTGCCCAGCCCTCCCGCGAATACAGGCCTGACTGATTGGTGCAAATCCTTCTCTCCGAGTTCCTCGCCGTTTTCTCTCGGCAGCCGCGCGAGATGATATCCAAACGCGCCTCTGCCGATGAAGGCGACGCCTCAGGTCCGGGAAGAGCCGACCGTCGGGCCGGAAGTCGACCAGACTGCGGACGCGGCGGATAGGAACGCCCACGCCGTGGATGAGCTTCATTGCGCCGGCTCGATCGTCAGGTTCTGGTTAATGACGAATGGGCCGGCCGGCCGCCAAAAGCTCATGTCGGATGGACGCCACAAGTAGGGGGCGGCTCCGGTCTCCAGCGGGGGCTGACCTGTGTAGGACAAGTGGTTGCCATCCCACTTCATCGGACCTTGCCACGGGTTATAGACAATAATCCAGCGCCTCCGGGGGTACTTGCGGGAGAAGGCGGGGACCTCATCGAGAGTCAATGACCTCAGGTCTTCCGGGAAGCTCTGGCGAAGAAACGGGTAGGCCCACGGAATCGCCTTATTAATATCAATTGACGCTACAAAAACCGGAGCGCCGTTCACCTCCCGGGGGTTCACAAGTATGATCCGGGCGTCCGGCTCGGTGCGCTTGAGGTCCGAAACCGGCGCCTCCGCCAAGATCTTCTTTTGCAGGCTCCAGGCGGTAGCCCAATCGCTGGCGCGAAGGACCTGCCCCACCGCCAGGCAGAGCCCGAAACCGGCGAGCGCGAGGGCGAAGACCAACCGGGGTGCGCCGCTCAGGCGTTCCATGGTAAAGGTGGTCAATACGGCGCCGGCAACGATGAGCCAGAAGTTGAAAACACCCATCGATCGGGTGTCGACGCCGGTCGCCCAAACAATCCGGCCGGCCAGCGAATATACAACCACGGATAGGAGTCCGCCGAGAATGGATATCCCGGCCAGCAGAGCGCTGGTATTACCAGCGGGCCTGTCGGCCGCGCTCCCGAAAGACCGGACATGCGCAACCAGCCACATGGCGATCACGATGACGCCGCAGAATACAAACTCCGCGGATATTTCGGAAACGCTCTGGAGAATCGATGGGGCCAGATTCAGCAGATTCCTGCGCGCGATCCCGATCCAGTCCGGAAGCACCGCCATCGCGATCCAATAGCCCGCGTGTTTCGTGTAGAGGTACCACAGCCCGGCAAGGCCTTGGGCGGCGATTAAGGCGATCCCGCTCACCAGGACCGGCCGCAGCGCGGTGCGCTTGGCGTTCCAGAGTACGACGCCGATCAGGATCAACGGAATCCACTGTACATAGAACGCCTCATAACTCAAACACATCCAGAGGTACAGGGCGCCAGCGGCCAGCGGCCGGGACTGATTCTTAGCCCATCCGCGGACCAGCAAGACGCACAGAAAACCCTGCGCGGCGATCATCGAGGTGTTCGGCAGCAACGCAGACCAGAATCTTGCGGCCGCATTCCAGGGAAGAAGAAGCCAGCACAGGCCCGCGGCCGCGGTAATCGTTCTGCCCGCAGGCGTGCGAGCCTGGGTCAGAGCGCGGGCCGCCGCCACGATACTCACTGCGACTACGCAGTTGACCAGAAGAAGCGCCCCTTGCCAAAGCAGGGGGTGAGCGCCGAACAGCGACGAGCCAAGAAAGCGCCCCGGCAGGCAGCCCGGCCGCACCGGATTGGTGAAGTTCATAAAGAGCAAACGAGTCAAACTGAAGGGACTTCCCTTGGTCGAGCCGTCCACCCAGAGAGCCCAATCGTCGTAATAGAATCCGAGCAGCAATGGCTGCCAGACGACGCACGCCGCAACGATCGCGGCCCATATCCATAAAACGCGCTCGGCGTTCCACCAGGAAAGCCGGAGATTGGGGGCGGGAATGAAAGCGGCTGAAGTCGAATCGGACGGCGCGCAGGCTGGCGTGGGCTGCTCAGTCTCAACCGGCGTGTGCGCCGCGATTGAGGCGTCATGCCGGCTGGAGCGCACTGTGGATGTTGATCGCTTCTGCTTCAAGGTCGGACACACTCCTCGGCGGCGCAGGGCTCGCAAATTGAACTCATTATCGTATCACTCCTCGCACCGAGTTTTGGCAGCGAGTCTTGGCTGATACAAGATGAGCCTGGAGAAGCGCTCCGACATGCCGGGACGCGACCAGTACGCGAGCGCTGGCACAGGTCTGCCTGCTGCCGATTCGGAGCGAAAGCTAAACCTCCGGCCGGAAAGTGCCGATAGGGAAGTATGTCAGGAATTCACCGGCACATCCTCGGGCGGACGGGCCTCCTCCTGCTTTCCGTCGCCCTGCAACTAGCGTTCCAGCGAGTCGCCATGAGCGCGCCCTCGCTCCTGTTTGCCTCGACTTTGGGCGGCAATCAATCGGAAACAATTCGCGCCATTGCGACGGATGCCGCACAGAACATCTACGTTGTTGGCGAGACCTATTCAACGGATTTCCCGGGCTCTGTCACGTCAAGCTCAGCGCGGCACGCGGGAATGCCTTTGTCGTGAAGTTGAACTCGTCCGGCACCCAGATCCTCTACAGCGTGGTTCTGAGCGGTGCGGGCTACGATTCCGCCCGTGGGGTCGCGGTGGATTCCAGCGGCAACGCGTATGTAACAGGGGTCACGACATCGACGGATTTCCCGGTTACATCCGGGGCATTCCAGCGTTCTTCGATGAGCCCGGGGTTGGAAGACGCGTTCGTGGTCAAGTTGAACCCAGCGGGAGCCGTGCTATATGCGACCTATCTGGGAGGCAGCTCGAGCGATCTCGGCTACGCGATTGCGATTGACGCTAGCGGAGCGGCATACGTCGCGGGCAGCACCAATTCCGTTAATTTCCCAGTGACGGGTAGCGCTCCACAGCGGACGTTCAGAGGAGGATCCGATTGCTTTGTCGCAAAACTCGACCCATCCGGCGCCACGTTGTCCTATTCCACGTACCTCGGCGGGGAAAGCATCGACGTCTGTAAAGGCATCGCGGTGGATGCCAGCGGAGCGGCGTTCGTCACGGGCACTACAATTTCCACCAGTTTTCCGGTGACTGGCGCGCTGCAGCCGGCCCTGAGCGGCTGGTCCGATGCGTTCCTGACCAAGATTAGCCCCGCGGGGGACCGGTTTCTGTTTTCCACGTACCTCGGTGGAGAAGGCGCGGACGACGGCAACGTGGTGCGGGTCGATTCGGCGGGCGTCGTTTATGTTGGGGGAGACACCTCCTCAGTTGGCTTCCCGGTGACCTCGGGAGGGATGCAAAAGCTATACCACGGAGGGTATGACGGGTTTGTCTGCGGCGCTGCAAATAACGGAAGCCGGATCGTGTTTGCGACCTACCTGGGCGGCAGCGGAGCGGATGTGATTAACGATCTCTTCGTCGGGCAGGACGGCCGTA
>JANYJN010000777.1 GCA_025358475.1 Candidatus Solibacter sp. | reverse complement strand
CACGGCCTCAAATTCAAGGAACACCTTCTTCCCCTGGAAGGACGCCGGTGCGACGAAAGTCTTGCGGTACCAGGTGCGACCGGACCACTGGTTCATTTCGCCGACGTGCCCGGGCGTCGACCAGTCGTCGAAGGTATCGACGTCTTGGAAAGTATGCGGGAGGGATTGGTGGTCCAGGCGCGGTCGTCGCCTCCTGCGATCCTGCCATCCCGTAACGCAGCCGGCCAGGCCGCATCATTTGTCTGGCTGTTGCTTCGGGAACCCTCGCGGATCCGTTTTCTTCGGAGCTACATCCGCCGTCCGCACATACCAGTCGAGCATCTGCGCATGCAGTGCCTGCTGCTGCGATGCATACGAGCGGTCGCCGTAGATGTTGTTCAGTTCCCGCGGATCTTTCTTCAGGTCATACAACTCGCTGATCCCATCGGGTCTGTGGACTAGGCGATGATCAAGGGTCCGGATTCCGGTGGCGCGCGTGATCGTCTCCGGATGTTCGTTTTGCAGCGTCCGCTTCGGGTAGTAGATTTCCGCCGCTTCTTCTTTGGTCATGGGCGGCTCAAATAGCTGCCGTTCGTAGGTGTTGTAGCCACCCTCGCAGAACGCCGCGCGCTTGGGATCACCGGGTTCGCCGCGCAGTTGCGGCAGCAGCGAGCGCGCGAAGTGGGTATGCTGCGCTTCGATTCCCGCTAGGTCCAGGCTGGTCGCCATGATGTCGTACAATTCGACGATTTCGCGCGACACATGCCCCTGTTTGTAGCCGGGCACCCGGGCAATCAGCGGAACATGGTCGAGACAGTCGTCGATCGCGCTGGGCCACTTTTCCACCAACCCGTAGTCTCCGCCCCATTCACCGTGATCCGAGAAGAGGAACACGGCCGTATCGTTGGTGTGGTTGGTCCGGTCGACAGCAGCCAGCAACTCACCGAGCAGCCAATCGCTGTAGCTGATCATGCCCAGGTAAGTGGCTTGCATCGTCCGGAAGTCGGATTCCTTGAGTTCGTTCAGCCGCCGCGTCCGCCGGATGGCCTCAAAGAAATTCGGCTTCCGCGGTAAATCAGGAGGCCGCAGTGCCGGCACATCGGCCGGCTTGTACATATTGTGAAAATCCTTGGGCGCGGAAAACGGCGGATGCGCGAAGGACAGCGGCAGGAAAATGCAGAAGGGTTTTTCGGCGCGCTCCAGCACTTTGATGGCTTCCTGTACGCCGCGGTAATCCGCTGTATCGCGGCGGTCGCCCGTGGGTCCGTAAAGAAACGAGTAGTAATGCGGGTCGCTGATCGGCCAGGGATTCTGCGAGGCCTTCCCGCCGCCTGGCCGGAAGTGAGTGACGCTGGAGGCAAAGGTCTCGGGAGCCAGCAAGTCGTTCTTCCCGAACCATTGGACGTCGTAACCATCCTGCTTCAGATAGCGAAACAGGTTCGGCTCGTCCTCATGCAGGAAATAGTAAAGGCTGCGATGTCCGCGCACATGCACCGGCCACCCAGTCAACAGGCTGCACCGCGAAGGCCCGCACACGGTATTCTGCACGTGGCATTGAGTGAATCGGACGCCTTGCGACGCCATGCGGTCCATGTTCGGCGTGCGCACCAGGGGGTGGCCGTAACAGCCGAGGCTGTCGGCGCGCAGCGTCTCCGGCATGTAAAAAATGAGGTTCGGCCTCTTGGCTCCGGGGTTCGCCTGCTGCGAGCTTGCTGTCTGCGCGAGCGCTCCGGCGATGGAACTGCCGAGGAAGGCTCGCCGCGATAAATCCATCATTTCGCTATTCTCCGTCCCACCAGAATTCCATGCGCAGCGCCAACCGCATGCGGAGCGGGCCTTGGCGACCCGGCTATTGATCAGAGTATGGTATCCGATTATGCCTTCACTGGCGAGTTAGTGCCGTTCACGAGAAATTTTAACCCGGCGCAGGCGGCAGCGCCTCTAACTAAAGATAGAGGTGCCGCCGCCTGCATAGTGCTACAGTCCATCTGGTGTGGGAGTTGCCCACAGGAGCGATTTCATGACCACACGTCAATTCCCCTTCGGAGCAAGACAAGTTGCCATTCTCGCGCTGATGCTCGTACTTCCGCTCGCAGCGGTAGCGCAAATCACCACCGCCACCATCGTGGGGACCGTCACCGA
>JANYJN010000692.1 GCA_025358475.1 Candidatus Solibacter sp. | reverse complement strand
CATATCGTTTTTGGCGGCGATGGATTTCGCGCCCTTGTAGAACTCCACCAGAATGGTGAGCGCCACGAACAGGCAGAAGCCGAAGGAGATGAGCGCATAGAAGTGACGCATTCCGGCCGCGATCAGCGCGCCCACCAGCACCACCGCGGCGATGCCCGGATACTGGAAGTTGCGGCGCAAGCTCTCGACGGAGGTGCGCCGCCAGGCGAACAGCGGCCCCACCCCGGTGAGGAACAGCAGGAACAATCCGATGGGCACCATGAGCCGGTTGTACCAATCGGCGTCGAGCGAAATCTTGTCGCCCGATATGGCTTCGCTGATGACCGGGAACAGGGTGCCCCAGAGCACCGCGAAACAGCTTGCCAGAAGGATCAGGTTATTGAACAGGAAGCTGGATTCGCGCGAAATCACGCTCTCCAGTTCGGCCTCGCTCTTCAGATAGTCCAGGCGGTCCAGGATCAGGAAGATCACCGCCGCGATGCCCACCGCGAGGAAGCCGACGAAGTACTTGCCGATATCGCTGCGCGCGAAGGCGTGCACCGATTGCACGATGCCCGAGCGCGTCAGGAGGGTGCCAAGAATACACAGGAAGAAGGTGGTACTCACCAGCACGATGTTCCAGATCTTCATCATGCCTTTCTTTTCCTGCATCATCACCGAGTGCAGAAACGCCGTACCGCTGAGCCAGGGGAGCAGCGAGGCGTTCTCCACCGGATCCCAACCCCAGTAGCCGCCCCAACCGAGCACGTGATAAGCCCACGCCGCGCCCAGCATTACGCCGGTGCTTTGGAATAGCCAGGTGACCAGGGTCCAACGGCGCGTGGTGTGGATCCAGGCGTCGCCCGGTTGGCGCGTGATCAGCGAACCGATGGCGAAGGCGAACGGCACCGAGAAGCCCACGTAGCCCAGGTACAGCATGGGCGGATGGATGGCCATGGCCGGGTATTGCAAGAGCGGGCTGAGTCCGTTGCCGTCCGGTACCGCGGTGATCAATCTATCCACCGCCAGCATCTGGAAGGGGTTGGCGATGAAGTTGTTGAGCACCAGGAAGAAGGCTTGAATGGTGGTGAGTACGCCGATCACCCACGGCATCATGTCGCGATGTTTGTGCCGGTTGGTGAAGACTACAACCGAGGTGTAGGTGGCCAGCAGAAAGCTCCACAGCAGCAGCGAACCTTCCTGGCCGCCCCACCAGGCCGCATACTTGTACAGAATGGGCATGGTGCGGTTAGAGTGTGCCGCCACGTAGGCGTAGCGGAAATCGCTGGTCATCAGCGAGTAGACCAGGATGCCGGAGGCGGTGGCGATGAGCGCCCAGATTCCGTAGACCGCCCGTTCACCGCTAACCAGCAGAAACGGTTTGTTTTTGAGGCGGCCGATGACGAGAGCCGCCGTAGCATACAGCGCCAGACAGAAGGCCAACAGGATGGCCAGCGAACCCAGATTTTCCATAACGCCCTCTAGATGCTTGCTTTGCGCGAGTTGATGTTGGGAGCGATCTCTCCGGGTTTGAGCTGACCCGGCTTGGCTTCATACTTGGACGCGCATTTGGCCTGTATACGGCTGGCCATGAACACGCCGTCTTTCCCAAGTTTGCCATCGGCCAGCGCTTGGGCGCCGTCCTTGAAGGTGTCCGGAAGCGGGTCGGTACCGGTGTAGGAGACCCTGAGTTTGGTGGCATCCTGCGCAAGCACGAACTGTACCTGGCTGCCGACCCGTTGGATGGAGCCGGTTTCCACATCGCCGCCGACGCGCAGCCGCGCGTTGTATGCCTTATTGCCCATCTGCCCCAGCTCGGCGATGGTCTTGTAATAGGTCTGGTTGTCTTTCATCTCGGCGGTTGCCAGCCAGACGAGAGTACCGATCACGACTACGATCAACGCAGCGAACTTGCCGTATTTCTTCATCAGCAGCCCCCCAAAACCAGTATAGCCCAAGCGTGATTGCGGGTTAATAAGCACACCCACATGGCACTACCTTAAATGCTTTGGACGCGGGAGGGTGCCGGTTTATTCCCGATTTCTTGGTCTGGCTTCGGAACCGGCGGGCTATTTACGAGACGAAGCCATTTTTGTCTCTAAATAGAACAAAATGAGACCACTTGGGTGGCGGGGGCGTTTCGTGATGTTGCCGAAACCCGGGCTCGTAGGAGCGAGCCCGGGTCTCAAAACGCCACGAGGCCTGAATTTAGAACGTCACTCGCCCGCTTAGCAGAATCTGCCTTCCACCCGGGTCGGACGTGTTTTGCCCGAAACTCGGGCTGCTCATATTCGACACCGGGTTGAGGAAGTTTCGATGATTCAGCAAGTCGAAGAACTCGGCGCGGAACTGTAGCGCCACGCGCTCCCGAATCGGTACCTTCTTAATCAACGTCAGGCTCTGATTGTCAAAGCTGGGACCGCGGAACGTGTTGCGTCCCAGATTGCCGAACCTCACCTGTGAGTTGGCCACCGGCAGGCCGCTGGATCCCAAGGGCGCCGCCACGATTCCCGTGCCGTTGAGCGGCGTCGTGAAGGTGCGCCAATCGTGATTGACCGGGTCAAGCGTGATCTTGCCTCCGGGGATATAGTCGGGGCGCGCCGCTGTACTGCCCACCCCATAGGTGTCGACGCCCGTTAGGATGGTGAACGGTTGGCCGGACTGCGCTTCGCTGAGGCCATTCACGGTCCAGCCGCCCAGGACGCGGCGGATCGCACCGCCGCCCAGTATGCCGTGCTGGAACCAAGGCACGTCGTAATTGAAGTAGACCACGTAGCGGTGCTTCCGGTCGAAGGCGGAGAGCCCGTACTCACTGCGGAAATCGTTGTAATTCTGCGGAATCTGCGGGCTTCCGGCGGTAATCGCCCCCACCCCGAGGGATTCGTCGTTGTTACTCAGGTTCTTGCTATACGTGTAGTTAAAGCCAAGCAACAGCCCACGGCCCAGCCGTTTATCCACCTTGACGTAACCGGCGTTATAGTTGCCGATCGCGTCGGAAGCGATCAGGACGCGCGAGCCGAACTGAGGGGAGAGGCGTCGCGCCTGCGTGGAGGGGATGGCGTTGGCGCTGCCGGCCGCGCGCACCACCGCCGCCTGCGCTTCGGTCAGCGTACTCGGGTTGGCCTGTTCCTGATTGATGCCGTGATAGGAGCGCGAGCCCGTGTACCCCAGTTCCAGGATCCATTGCCTGCCGAGTTGCCGCTGCATGGAGGCGCTGTAGAAATGAGTGGTAGGCGATTGAAGATTGGTGGGACTGTTGACGAACGTCGCCAGCGGATTGAAGGCCGCGGGATTGCCTCGAATCAGGTTAGGAAACTGGTTCACCAGGTCCGCGGACTGGGCCGAAAGCGAAACCACCCGCGGGAAGTTGCTGGCGTTCACCGTAAGGATGTTGTAGAAGAGGAAATCGTACGCGATGCCATACCCGCCTCGAAATACGGTAACGCCGTCGCCCAAGACCTTACCTAGAAATCCGTCCTTCATCGCAGGGCTGTAGGCCAGGCCGGCGCGCGGCGCAAAGTTGTTCCGGTCGGGTTTGGCGGGGCCGGGGACCATGGTGGCCTGAATGGTGGGGTCGGTGGCGCCGAAGAAGCCGAACGGCGGGTTGGCATACTCGTAACGCAGCCCCAGGTTGAGTGTCAGGTTGCGCGTCACCTTCACGTCGTCCTGCGCGAAATAAGCCTGCTGCACCTGGCGGGCGTCGAAGCTGGCGGTGTTGAGTGCGACCGCCAGGAGGGCGGCCTGGTTGTTCATGTAGTCCGAAAAGTTGTTGAACGTGTAGGTGCCCTTGGTATCGAACGCAGCCAGGTTCAAGAGGCGTTGGCGCGTCATGTTGACGCCGAACTTCACCGAATGCCGTCCGCTCACCCAGGTGGCGGTATCCAGCCACTGGAATTCGTTGGTAGTGCGGCCCTGCGGAAAATTGGCAAGTCCGCCGATGGTAAACGCGCCGCCGATGGTGGTGGAAGGGTCGGTGGGATCGTTCTCCGGAAACCCAAGCTTGCTGCGAATGAAGGCGAAGCTGAACTGATTAGTGAGGCCCGGAGAGAAGACGTGGGTTTCGCTCAGCGAATGATTCTGCCGGCGGATCACCTGCGCGCCGCTGAAGAGGCTGCCGAACTGAAGATTGCTGATCACATCGGGCTGGATGCGATCGTCCACGGTGGAGCGGAAGTAGATGGTGTCGTGAGCGCCGATCACGTAATCGGCGCGCCCCGTCCCCAGCCAGAAGGTGTAAGGGTTTGCCAGCGCGATGGAGACACTGCCGAACGGAATCGCCACGCCGTTGACCGTCACCGTGCGCAAATTGAAAAAGCCGGGATTACGGGCATAGATCGCGGGCAGGAAGCCGAGGGCGTTCAGCGACGCCGAGCGCGCGGCAGCCGTCTCGCCGGCGGCCAGGGGCACGGTAGGGAGCAGGGCGAAGCCGGCCGCCGTCGGGATAGTGGCCGTAGTCGCGCCGCCCGCGCTGGGCGCTTCAGCGCGCCGGTCGGTCTCCACGTTGGCGAAGAAGAAGAGGCGGTTCTTGCGGATGGGCCCACCCAGACTGCCGCCCACCTGATTCTGGTCGAAGCGGGGGGTGTGGGTCAGGCCGTTGCGCTTGTTGGCGAGAGTCACGGGAATCAGCGAATTGCCCTGCCAATAATCGTAGGCCTCGCCGTGGAAAGCGTTGGTTCCGCTGCGGGTGATGACCTGTATCTGGCCGCCGCTGTTGCGTCCAAATTCGGCGGAGTAGGCCTGCGTCTGCACTTGGAACTCGCCGGTTGCCTCGGGCGTGACGCGATTGTTGCTGAGAGTCACGCTCGGGTCGTTGTTATCGATTCCGTCCAGCAGGAAGTCGTTGTTGCGGGCACGCTGGCCGTTCACGGAGATGCCGGTGGAGCCTGGGCCGCGTGCCGCCGTGGGGGCGAGCAGCGCCAGTTGGTTGACGTCGCGTGTTCCGCTGGTCGTGGCCACGTTCTCGATGAACGTCTGCGAGAGCGTACGCTGGATGGTGGCGCTGCTCTTGTCGAGTTCCACGCCCGGCGGGGTGCCGGTGACGTCCACCGTGGTGGCGGTGGTGGATACCGCCAGCTTCTGATTGAGCGTGACCACCTGCGAGGTGCGCACCGAAACCGCAGTGACGCGCGTCTCGACGAAGCCGTTTGCCGTAAAGACCACATCGTAGATGCCCGGATCCACACCGTCGAAGCGATACTGGCCTTCGTCGCTGGACGTCGTGCTGCGCTCCACTTTGGTCGCATTGTTCACGATTCGTACGGTTGCGGTACCGATGACGGCGCCCGAGGGATCCTGCGCGGATCCCAGAATGACGCCGCGGGTCAATTGAGCGTGAGAAACGATCGCACAAGAAAATAAGCCGATCGTTAAGAAGAAATTGCGATGCACGTTGTACCCCTCCCACAGAAATTCAGTTGATTGCGTAGTTGCAATCCTCGTACCATTTAAATCGCGATAGAAACACAAGGGTTAACCTTCGAAGTTTTACGCTAATACGGATTTGCGCTTCGTCGAGATCCGTAAGATGGAAGATGTTTGGTGTCCTCAACCGCTACGATGGACTGGGCGTGTGGCTTTGAGGCTAATGGCGGAAAGAGTTGCGGCAGCCGCGCGAGCGAACGCGGCAGCGAGAACGACCAAAGCGGCCTGGCTCATCTAACAGGAAATCCGGCGGTTTGGGATACTACTCTTAAATGGCGAAAGTGCTGATTGCGGGTGGCGGACTGGCGGGACTGGCCGCGGCGGCTGCTCTGGGCCGCGACGGCTGGGAAGTGGATCTCTTCGAAGCGCGCCCCTATCTGGGGGGCCGCGCCACCTCCTATGCGGTTCCGGCGGGCGGCGAAGAGGTGCCGGAGACCATCGACAATTGCCAGCACGTGGTGTTGCGCTGCTGCGTCAATTTGCTGGATTTCTATCAGCGGCTCGGCGTCAGAGAACGCATTACTTTCTATCGCGAGTTCTATTTCATCGAGCCGGGCGGGCGAATTTCGGTGCTGAAGCGCGGAGGGCTGCCCGCTCCGCTGCACTTCACCGGGTCGTTCCTGCGGATGAAGTGCTTCAGCGCCGCCGACAAGATGGCCATCGGGCGCGCGCTGGTTGCGCTGCGCTGGGAACGCACGCGGCGCAGGGATCTGGACCGGATCAGCATGCTGGAATGGCTGCTGCAGAAGCGCCAGACGCCGCGCGCGATCGACCGCTTTTGGCGGCAGGTGTTGGTTTCTGCGATCAACGAAGACCTGGACCGCATGGCGGCCATCCACGGCTTCCAGGTGTTCTGGCTGGGCTTCCTGAGCTCTGCCGATGGGTACGAAATGGGCATTCCCAGCGTCCCGCTGGGGCAACTGTACGCGGCCGATGAGTGGCAGCGCATGCCCAACGTGCGCCTGCATCTGCGGTCTCCGGTTGAACACATCGATGCCGACGGATTTGTAGTGGATGGCGAGGCACTGACGGCCGACCGGTATATTTGCGCACTGCCTTTCGAGAAACTGGGGGCCATCGGGCTGCCGGCGCCGGATTTGCAGCATTCACCCATCACCGGCGTGCATCTTTGGTTTGACCGGGAAGTGACCACCCTGCCGCATGCCACGCTGCTGGACCGGACCATGCAATGGATGTTCAACAAAGACCGCGGCCGGTATCTTCAGTTAGTGGTGAGCGCGTCGCGCGACCTGACGGCGCTCTCGCGGAAGGAGATCGTCGAAATTGCGGTGGGCGATCTGCGCACGTTCCTGCCGCGTGTGCGCGACGCCAACCTGGTGAAAGCCCACGTGGTAAAGGAACAGCGCGCCACCTTCTCGGCGGCGCCGGGAACCGAGAGTTTACGGCCCGGAACGGATACTTTAATTCCCAACCTGTATCTGGCGGGCGATTGGACCCGCAGCGGCTGGCCGGCGACCATGGAAGGCGCGGTGCGCAGTGGTTACATTGCGGCGGAAGCGGTGGCCAAAACAGCGGGAAAATCGTCAATTTACCTCATCGGTTAGGCCTTCCCAGATGTAACGATTTCCTCCCAAAAATCCCTTTTGTCTTGAAATCCCCAGGTGCAACCAGTTATAGTAAAGGCTCAGTTTAAACACGATCATGGGGTTAACTACAGCTGTTGTTCGAGCTGTGAGTTCCCCGCTTATTCGCTGACTGAGGTTAGGTTTCAAGGGGGACACACAGCTTTATGTTGCGCTTACGAACACTTTTATTTCTATTGGCCGCCATGTTCGCCGTGGCGGGTTTGAACGCTCAGGTTGCGGGCCGTTTGAGTGGCAGCGTGGTGGATCAGACCGGGGCGACGATTCCCGGAGCCACGGTGAACATCTATGTTCCCGGCGGAAAAGAGCCGGTGCTTTCGGGAACCACCAACGAAGCGGGACTGTTTTCGTTTTCGGCGGTACGTCCGGAAACTTACGATATCAGCGTAGAATCCAAGGGTTTCACGAAGGCGATGGTGCGGCTGGTGAAAGTCGCCCCCCTTCAGGAAACCGGCCTGGCGCCGATCAAGCTGGAAGTGCAGTCGTCGGCCACCAGCGTGGAAGTGATGGCGGATGTTCAGTCGGTTCAGCTCAGCAACTCCGAGGTTGTGTCAACCATCTTGGCGGCGCAGGTGCAGAACCTGCCCGTGCTGGGGCGCCAGGTGAGCACGCTGTTCCTGACCCAGCCCGGCGTGGCCGCCGGGAGCAATACCACCTCGGTGAACGGGCTGCGTAGTTCGTTTACCAGCGTGACCCTGGACGGGATCAATATTCAGGACAATTTCATCCGCACCAACAGTCTGGATTACGCGCCCATGCGCACCACCATCGATCAGGTGGCGGAGATCACGGTTTCGACCTCTAATTCGAGCGCATCCGTCGGCGGCGGGGCGTCGCAAATGGTAATGTCCACCAAGAGCGGCTCGAATACATTTCACGGGGCGGTTTATTGGTATAACCGCAACAACGTACTGGCAGCGAACGACTGGTTCAACAACAAGTCCGGGGTGGCCGCGAGCCACCTGGATCTGAATCAGCCGGGCGCGGCGCTGGGCGGGCACATTATTAAGGACAAGCTGTTCTTCTACACCAATTACGAGCTGTACCGGAACAAGCGGTCGAGCGGCATCAATCGGACCGTTTTAACCGACAACGCCAAGAATGGCATCTTTAGCTACCGGGACACGGCGGGAAATGTGCAGACCAAGGCGCTCTCCAGCCTGCGTCAATACAGCGCCGATCCGACCATCAAGGCAATGCTCGCCCAGCTTCCGGCGGCGAACAACACAGACGTGGGCGACGGCCTGAATACCACCGGCTACCTCTTCAACGCGCGGAGCAATGAGTTCCGCGATCAGTACGTCTTGAAGGGAGACTACTACCTGACTTCGAAGCACAGCTTTACCGGGACGTACAACTACATCAGCAATCCGACGGACCGCAACGACCAAGGCGCCTTCTACACCGTAGTGCCTCCGGTCAGCAACACGATTAAGGACCATCTGATGGCGCTCAGTTGGCGTTGGACTGCCTCCCCGACTCTGACCAATGAGGTGCGTGGCGGCTTCCTACGCGCCAATTCGGCGTTTGTGGACAGCAACACTTATCCGTCGTCGCTGCTGGGGGGATTGGTTTTCAGCAATCCCGTAAACACCTTCATGAATCAGGGACGCAAGGTAGACACGTACAACGCGCAGGACAATGCCACCTGGCTGAAGGGCAAACACGAAGTTTCCTTCGGATACCAGGGCCAGATTCTGCATGTTGCCCCCTACAATGACGCCGGAATCCTTCCCACGTATACGCTCGGCATCAGCAGCGTCAACGGGCTCGGTTTTACGGCGGCCGAATTCCCGGGCATTCGTTCCACCGACATCACCACGGCGAACAACCTCTTCGCCAACCTGGCCGGCATCATCAGCAGCGCGGCGCAGACGTTCAACGTGACGTCTGGGACCTCGGGCTTCGTACCGGGCGCGACCAACCTCCGCGAACTCCGTTACACCACGCATGCATTGTACGTTTCGGACAAATGGAAGGTTCGGAACAATCTCACCGTGAACCTGGGAATGCGGTACGAATACTGGACCCCGATGGACGAGAAGAACGGGCTCTACCTGGCGCCGCGTTTGCAGAACAACGACGCCAAAGCATCGGTGCTTGACCCGAACGCCACCCTGGATTTCATCGGCGGACCTTCGGGGCGGACATTCTACAAGGCCAACAAGAAGAACTTCGCTCCCAACGTAGGCTTCGCCTGGGATCCTAACGGAAAGGGCAAGACATCGATCCGCGGTGGCTACATGATCGCCTACGTGAACGACAACATGGCAACCACCATGCGCAGCATTGTGGGTTACAGCCAGGGCCTCACCTTCGGCAACACCGTGCCCAACCTGACATCGACTCTGAGCAATGCTCCCACGGTGCCGGCGCCCGCCTACAAGGTGCCCCGCACTGTGGCGGATAACTATGCGATAACCGCTACCGGCAGCATCGGGCTTCCGAATTCCAGTTTGTCCACGCCGTTCGTGCAGCAGTGGAACTTCGGCATCCAGCACGAATTGAAGGGGGGCGCAATCGCGTCGGTCCGCTACGTGGGCAACCACGGCAATAACCTGCTACGGCAAGTGGACCAGAACCAGATTATGTTCAACGCCAACGGCTTCCTGGCGGATTTCCAGCGCGCCCAGGGCAACGCCCGTCTGGCGCAGGCGGCAGGCGGCAGTTTCAACGGCACTTATAACCCGGCCATCGAGGGAAGCCAGCCGTTGACGGTGTTCCCGCTATTGGTCAGCGGTGGCAATCTGACCAACTCGACGAACCAAACCTATCTACAGCAGGGACAAATCGGCGAACTGGCCAACCTGTATATGACGGGCAAAAAGAATGGCGCTGTCAACTTCTACCCCAACCCGAACATTCAGAGCGCCTACAACCTGGTAAACGGGGGCTACTCCTCCTATCACGGTCTCCAGACCGAGATCACGAAGCGCACGCGCAGCGGGCTTCAGGTGCAGTTCAGTTACACGTTTAGCAAAACGCTCTCCAACACGGCGGGCGATTCCCAATCCGGCGCCGAGCCGCTGCTGGACAACAACAATCCCGGTTTGGAGTACGCCCGCTCTCCCTATGACCTGACCCATGTTTTTAAAGCCAACTACTACTACGAGTTGCCTTTCGGCAAGGGGAAGCGCTGGAGCGGGAATGCTTTTACGAACACGGTGTTCGGCGGATGGGCGCTCAGCGGTATCTGGAGCTACCAATCCGGATCGCCGTACTCGATCCTCTCCGGTTATGGCACGTATAACCGCGGTATCCGTTCGACCTCAACCAATACCGCCAGTGTCAACGGCACTACTCTCGGCACGCTGAATCCGTTGACCAACGGCGTGTTCATGACGGGGACGGGCCCCTATTTCCTCTCTCCGACCCTGATTGGCGCGGACGGCCGCGGCGCTTCCGCTCCAGGAACCGCGCCTTTCGCCGGCCAGATTTTCTCCAATCCAGACGCGGGAACCGTAGGCAACCTGCAACGCCGGATGTTCACCGGTCCCTGGCAGTGGCAATGGGACGCTTCCGTGAAGAAGGAATTCCGCTTCTTCGAGCGCCACACGCTTAATTTGCATTTCGACTTCTTCAACTGGATGAATCATCCGACGTTCTATATTCCGCCCTCCACCTCCGGCGACTATGGCTCTTCGGCAAACTACACCATCAACAACGTGAATTTTGGAAAGATCACCTCAATGAACTACAACCCGAGGGTCCTCCAAATCGGCGCATACTACCGCTTCTAGGGTAAACGCAGACAGGCCCGGGTGCGGCGAATGCCGTGCCCGGGCTTTTTGCGTTTTGGCCAGGGGTGAGTTACTCCGTGGTGGGTTTGACCAGCTTGATTTCGAAGAGCTTGGGCCAGCGTTTGCCGGTGACGAACAGGCGATCCTGTTTGGCGTCGTAGGCGATGCCGTTGAGGACATCGGTCTGGCTAGAGCGGTCGGCGGAAGTCAGCAGGCCCCGGCAGTCGATCCAGCCCACCACTTTGCCGGTGATAGGGTCGATGCGGACGATGCGGTCGGTTTGCCAGACGTTGGCGTAGATTTCGCCCTTGACCCATTCGAGCTCGTTCAATTCGGGCAGCGGGCGGCCATCCTCGGTGACGGTGATGCGGCCGGTTTCCCGGAGCGTCTCGGGATCCCAGAAACGCAGGCTGGAGGTGCCATCGCTCATGATGATGCGCTGGCCGTCGGTGGTCAAGCCCCAGCCTTCGCCCGGGTAAGTGAACTCGCCTTTCGGGGTAAAGGCCGCGAGGTCGTAGATGAAGCCCTTCTCGGACTTCCAGGTTAGTTCCAGGAGGCGGTCCTTCCAGGCAACGATGCCTTCGCCGAAATATTGTCCAGGGAGGTCGCGTTTTTGCAGCACCTGGCCGGTCTCCAGCTTCACCTTGCGAATGGAGGACTGCTCCCAGTCGCCGGTGCCTTCGTAGAGGAAGCCGTCGAGGTAGAGGAGTCCCTGGGTGAACGCCATGGGGTCGTGCGGATAGGTATGCACAATCTGGTAGGTGTACACGGGGATTCCGCCGGCTTGAGAAGCCGGTCCGCAGGCGCAGAAGGCCAGCGCCGCTAAGAGAACAAGAGTCCGCATCATCACCAGATCAGCGTACCGCGAAAGCGGCGGCTGATGGAAAACGCTACGGGCCCGGCGCGGCCTGGGCCAAACTGGAATACGTCCTCACCGCAGGGCAACGGGCCCCCGGGGGCTGGGGTCAATTGAGGGGGGAAGGGGTCGATTTGACGCGGAGGCGCGGAGAAAGCACAGACAGGGTGGCGGGAAGAAGCAGGAGGGAGGGAAGGATCAGGATTGACGCGCTCGCCGGGTGGCGGAGGGAGCGGAGAACGCGGAGCGAATAAGAATGCGCGCTCTCCGGGTGGGGGGCGGTTGCCGGTTAGTGGTGGCTGGTCTGATAGTGCTGTTTGAGCAAGTCGCCGCCGAAATCGCCGGTGAAATCGCGCCACACGGCGTGGATGTGGTTATTGTTGTTCTGGGTGTTGTCGTACTCAATCAGGAACGCCGGCGCCTGGATGCGGTAGTAGTGCGGTTCGCCGCGCTTCAGGCCGCCGGCCCAGGCGAAGAAGATCTGGGTGCCGGCCTTTTTGATCTGCTCCTGCCGCCCCTGCGCGATTTGTTCCGGCATGTTGTTGGCGTATTCATCGAGCAGCGCGGTGAGCTTGGCCAATTGGGCGGGCGTCATTTGAACGGCCGAAATTCCCGAGGCCTGTCCTTCAAGGGCGGCCTTGCGGCCGTTGGATGTGAGGATGTCGGCGGGCGCCTTGGGGTCCACGATGGCGGTCTTCTGTTGGGGCGTGGTGAGAGAGGCGATCAGGTCGCGGCCAAGGTCTTCCTCGGCGGCCAGCACGCGCAGGCCGGCGCGCGGCCCTTCGCGCACTTCCGCCGGATTGGAGCCAAAGAAACTGGGGGCGTCCACCACCCGGCCGTTGACCACGGTGTAGTTCTGGCTGAGGTGATGGCCCTCCACGCGATAGCCCCAGGTGCCGGTATCGCTGGGCGTGCCGAAGATGGAGAAGTAATATTTCTCGGGATTGCGCCTTTCGCCGGAATCCTTCTCCAGGATGCGCAGCACGTCTTCCAGACTCATGATGGTGACGGCCTTCATGTAGCCGGCCTGGCTCAACCCCGCGGAGAGCAGGGCGCTGGCTAGATGGCGCTGGAAGCTGCCCATCTCGCGCAGAGGGAGTCCCTTGCGTTCAATGGGGACATAGAACCAGTTGACGCGTTCGGCGTCTTCGAATTGGAAGGTGGCTTTGGTGCGCTGCTCGGCGGTAAGCGAAGCGAGTAAGCGATTGGCCGCTTCGGTCATGACCGAGGCGGAACTGGTGCGGTAGTAAGCGGACGTCAGCAGGACTGCGCCGATAGCCAGGGCACACAGGCGCGGAAATAGAGATGTCATGGTCTCCCCTCCGTGTCATCTTATCAGGCCCCGGAGGGAACGGGAGGTGCACCCGCGGCAACCGCTCGCTCACGGCCGCGGCTTCGATCTGAGCCCCGGCCGTGAGGGAGGGGTTCCTCGAAATGCGCGACCGGACTTGTGAAGCGGCATGCTTAGCCGCGCGGCCATCCACTATTTCGCGAGATCCCCGCTTTCGGTCTTTTCGAAATGCTCGGCGTGATGACGGACGTCGATCCCCTTAACCAGGAATACAACATCTTCGGCGATGTTGGTGGCGTGGTCGCCGATGCGCTCCAGGTTGCGGGCTACGAAGATCAGGTCCACGGCCGCCGGAACGATACCGGGATCGCGTTGCATGGTCGCCACCAGTTCCGCGTACACTGCATCGCGCAAGGCGTCTACTTCATCGTCCGACAACAAAACGGAGCGGGCCAGGTCCGCGTCCCCTCTGACAAACGCATCCAGGCACTTGAGCAGCATCGACTGAACCAGGGATGCCATCTTAGGGATGTCCGTCATCGGCTTGACCAGCGGATGGTGCATCAGGGAGAGCGCCCGTTCCGCAATGTGGTTGGCGAGATCGCCGATACGTTCCAGGTCCGTGTTGATCTTGAGGGCCGCCGTGAGGAATCGCAGATCGCGGGCCACGGGCTGCCGGAGGGCCAGCAGGCGGGTGACGATACCGTCGATCTCCATCTCCAAACTGTTGATGAGAGGTTCGTCGCGAATCACCTGCTGCGCAAGATCCCGATTCTGCTCCACCAGTGCACGAACGCTATGGTGAATGGACGCTTCCACCAGCCCGGCCATTTCGAGCAACGTTTGATTCAACTCTTCCAATTCGACACTAAAATGCCGCAAAGAACCACCTCACGCCGGCTCGGTTGTCGCAGCCGGTCTTGTGCCATTTTTGCATTACTAACTCAGGCCAGGTTCGTGCCATGTTCTACCCAAACCTGCCGGTGACGTAGTCCTCGGTTTCCTTCTTGGTCGGATTCTGGAAAATCGTATTCGTAGTGTTGAACTCAATCATCATGCCAAGAAGGAAGAAGCCGGTGAAATCGGAGACGCGTGCCGCCTGCTGCATGTTGTGGGTCACAATCACAATCGTCGTTTCCGACTTCAGGGCAAACAAGAGGTCCTCGATCTTCGCCGTGGCAATCGGGTCCAGCGCCGAGCATGGTTCATCCAACAAAAGCACTTCGGGCTCCACCGCCAAGGCACGGGCGATGCACAACCTCTGCTGCTGCCCGCCGGACAGGCCGAAGGCGGACTGGTGCAGCTTGTCCTTGACTTCTTCCCACAGCGCGGCTTTCACCAGGCTTTTCTCCACCACCTCCTGAATCGCGGCCTTTCCGCCCTGGAAACCGTTGACGCGCAGACCGTAGGCCACGTTTTCGAAGATGGTTTTTGGAAAAGGATTGGACTTTTGGAACACCATCCCGACCTTGAGGCGCACCGCGTTCACATCCTCTTTCAGAATATCCTTTCCGTCGAGAAGAATCTGCCCGGTCAGCCTGGTTCCCTTGACCGTCTCATGCATCCGGTTCAGCGTTCGTATGAACGTCGACTTACCACATCCGGACGGGCCGATCAGAGCGGTGATGAGGTTTTCCTGAAAATCCAGGGTAATACCATGCAGCGCCTGAAAGGCGCCATAGTAGAAATCCAGGTTCTCGGTGGAGAGTTTCTTGGGCGCCGGAACTTTGGACATCTTCTCCTCCGCGCCGGCGGGAGTTCGCGGCGATGTAGAGGTTCTACCCTCTAGAGACATAGGTTCCTCTCGATAACGCCAGACGGGCGGTTATGTTGATCAGAAGCACCAGGGTCAACAGAACGAAACCCGCGGCCCAGGCTTGGCGGTGCCAATCCTCGTAAGGAGCGACGGCGTAAGTGAAGATCATCACCGGAAGGGTGGCGGAGGGCTGATTCCAGCCTGGGCTCCAGAACTGGTTGCCGAGCGCGGTGAACAGCAACGGCGCGGTCTCGCCCGCAACGCGAGCCAGCGCGAGCATCGTACCCGAAATAATACCGCGCATGGCAGCCGGAATCACCACGGTGACGATGGACTTCCACTTAGGAGCGCCCAGAGCGAGGGCCGCCTCCCGCAGGGACTGCGGCACGGCGTGAAGAAACTCTTCCGTACTGCGCACCGAGATGGGGATCATCATGACACCCAGAGCGACGCCGCCGGCGAACGTCGAAAAATGGCCCATTGGATGGACGACCACGGTATAAATCACGATTCCAATCACAATGGAGGGTACGCCGTTCAGCAGGTCCGTTATATACCGGATAGTGAAAGCGATCTGCTGGGTGCTGTACTCCGACAGGTAAACGCCACCCAGGAATCCGATCGGGATGCCGATGAGCGTAGCCAGCAGGAGCACTTTACCGCTGCCCACGATCGCATTCGCCATGCCCCCGCCAATTTCGCCCACCGGGGCTGGCAGATTCGTGAAGAACGATAGACTGAGCGATTTGCCCCCGTTGTAAACCAGGTACCCCAGAATGAAGAACAGGATTCCGACCGCGATCAGTGTGCAAAGCCCGGTCACGGCGAACATGGTGTAGTTGACCAGGTTCTTAAAGGTGGAAGACGGTTTCACTTGTGGGCTCCCTTCTGTTCGGTCGCCACAATCAGTAAGCGGGCCAGGCCGTTCAAGACGAAAGTAACACCGAAGAGCACCAGACCGAGTTCGACCAAGGCGCTCAGGTAAAGGTCTCCGGTGGCTTCGGTGAACTCGTTGGCCACAACGGCCGCGATGGAGTACCCTGGAGCCAACAACGATGCCTTGATCTGCGGCGTGTTCCCGATCACCATCGTGACGGCCATGGTTTCACCGAGGGCACGGGCCAGCGCCAGAAAAATGGAACCCATAATGCCGGTGGAAGCGTTCGGCATGACTACTCGCCAGATGGTTTGCCACTGGCTCGCACCGAGAGCCAGAGAAGCCTCCCGCTGGTCGCGGGCCACCGAGAGTAGGACCTCCCGGGAAACCGAAATGATGAAAGGCACGATCATGACCGACAACACGATGGCGGCCGAAAAGATACTCATGCCATAGAAGGCTCCTTCAAAGATGGGCAGCGCGCCGAAAACCGACTTAAGAGCCGGGACGATGGTTTGTTTCAGCACCGGCACCAGAATGAAGATACCTAATAAGCCGTAAATGACGCTCGGAACCGCCGCTAGAAGCTCAATCAGGAACGTCATTATATTCGAGACATTGGGAGGCGCCATCTCCGCCAGGAAAATGGCGGCGCCAAG
>JANYJN010000691.1 GCA_025358475.1 Candidatus Solibacter sp. | reverse complement strand
CCAACGTCTTGCCGTCCGGCGAGAACTCCGGGAACGAAGTGAATCCGCCGAAGCTCGTCACCTGTTCCAGGCCGGTGCCATCCACGTTGATCAGGAAAAGTTCGAACTTGCGGCTGTCGCATTCCAGCTTATTGGATGCGAAAAGAATCTTCTTGCCATCGGGTGTGAAGGTGGGCGCGAAACTCGCGCAGCCGAAATTGGTGATGGCTCTCGGATTGGTGCCGTCGGCGTTGCCCAACATCAGTTCCATCTTCATGGGCGTGGTCACATTGGCCGCCAGCAATTCCCGGTACTTCGCCAACTGCGCGGCGTCCTTGGGATATCCGGCGCGCCATACGAGTTGTTTGCCGTCGCGGGAGAAGGTCGCGCCGCCGTCGTAACCCACCGTCCTGGTGATCTGCTTACTGACGCTGCCATCCACCTTCATGGTCCACAGGTCCAGATCGCCCGATGCCAGCGACGTGTATACCATGTTTCCCGTCTTCCAGTTGATGGTGGCTTCGGCGTCGTAGCCCGGCGTATCGGTCAGGCGCTTAACCATCTTGCCCGTGTCGGTGGCTTCAAAAATATCGTAACCGGCGAAGACACCCCAGACGTAGCCCTTGCTGCGGTCCGGCGGGGTAGGACAGGCATCGCCCGCCAAGTGGGTGGATGCGTAGACGATGTGCTTGTTGTCCGCCAAAAAGTAGCCGCATGTGGTGCGGCCCTTGCCGCTCGACACCAGGTGCTGGTCCGCGCCATCCGCGTTCATGATAAAAATCTGATCGCATTCGTAGGGCGGTCGCGTGGTCTGAAAGATCAGTCGCTTGCCGTCGGGAGACCAATAGGCTTCCGCGTTCTGGCCGCCATGCGTCAATTGGGAGAACCCGCTCAGATGGGTCGATTGGCCCACCGCAGCCGCGGCCGCCGCGATCGCCACAAAAACCGTCATTTTCATAGGTGTATTGAGCTAGTATACTGTGGAGCGTGCGCCGTCGGTCCACGGTCCTGCCGACGCTCGGTGGCGCTCCGCCCCAGGGCGGGCGACGCTGGCCCACCGTGCTAACCTGAGGATCTACCATGCGAAATGTAGTCATCATAGGCTCCGGCTGCGCCGGTAACACGGCCGCCATTTACACCGCCCGAGCCAACCTGAAACCGCTGGTGGTGTCGGGCCACGAGACCGGCGGGCAGCTTTCGATGACCACCATGGTGGAGAACTTCCCGGGCTTCCCGGACGCAATCGACGGTCCGATTCTGGTAGAGAACATGAAATTGCAGGCGCAGCAGTTCGGCGCCGTATTCCTGCCGGGTTCCGTCATCGACGCGGATTTATCGCAGCGTCCGTTCCGCCTCAATATTGAGGGTGAGTGGACGGAAACGCACACCGTGATTGTCGCCACTGGGGCCAGCGCCCGGTGGCTGGGCCTGGAGAGCGAGCGGAAACTGATCGGCCACGGCGTCAGCAGTTGCGCCACCTGCGACGGCTTTTTCTATCGCGGCAAGAAAATCATCGTGATCGGCGGCGGCGATTCCGCCATGGAAGAAGCGAATTTCCTTTCGCGTTTCGGCAGCGAGGTCACGCTGATTCACCGGAGGGAAGAATTCCGCGCCTCCAAAATCATGCTGGATCGCGCCCGCCACAACCCCAAGATCAAGTTCCTGACCAACACCATCGTGGAAGAGATTTACGGTGTGTCGGAGCAACAGGTCAAAGGTGTGCGCCTCCGCAACAGCAAGACCGGCTTGGTCTGGGACCAGGACGTGGACGGGTTCTTTCTGGCCATCGGCCACATTCCCAACACCAAGGTCTTCAAGGGGCAGATCGAAACCGACGCCGACGGCTACATCGTCTCCAAGGGCGGCGCGCGCACCAATATTGCCGGTGTCTTCCACGCTGGCGACGTGCAGGATCGCGTCTACCGTCAGGCCATCACCGCTTCCGGCGCGGGGTGCATGGCGGCCATGGAAGTCGAGAAGTTCCTGGAAGAGGAAGGACACTAACTCATGATCGAGCGCATCTCTCCGCCCGGCGTCGCGGCGCCGCGAGGTCCCTATTCCCCGGCGGTCCGTGCCGGCGATTTCATCTTCATTTCCGGGCAGGTCCCAGTCGATCCCGCCACCCAGCAGCCGATCTCCGGCGATATCGCAGCCGAAACTCGCCAGACGCTGAACAACATCAAAGTCCTGTTGGAAGCCTGCGGCGCCACCCTCGCCGACGTGGTCAAGTGCGGCGTCTATCTCGGCGATGGCAATGATTTCGCCGCCATGAACGCCGTTTACGCCGAGTTCTTCGGCGAAGCCAAGCCGGCGCGCGCCACCGTCGTGACGGGCTTCGCGGTCCCCGGCATCCGCGTGGAAATCGACGCCATCGCTTATAAGCCCCGGGTGGCATAAGTTCCGCCTGAGGCGCGCATGTGCAAGTGGGGCGGGCGCTTTCGCCTCCCCACGTAGCCGGCGTCGACAGGCCGAAAGTCCTGCCCCACCCAGTTCCTCCGCGCGATTCCCTACGGGGCTACCATGCCCGTCAAGAGTGCAGCGCTATGCCCCGGGCGCGGCCTGAGCGGCGAACTTTCTCGACCCATAATTCGCCGTTCGGATGGAATCTCGAAGGCATGGCTGCATAAGAGGAGATTCGTCGCAAGGCCGCTGGTTCGTGCTGGGTGGGCGACACAGAAGTGGAGCAACGCTGACCCCAAGCGGGACCGCGACCGTGAGGGAGCGTTGAAATTGCGGCAAACGCTCCCTCTCGGTAGCGGCGCTGCTTGGAGTAGCTTCTACGCTAGCTAGGATTCTCGCTTGGCCGATCTTCACGTGGATCTCTCACTTTCAAGTCGCACACCCTTCCGCGCTGCGCTCGGATTGGCAGGCGTGATTTTGTGCAAAGGTGTAGCTAGCCTTAAATAAGGAGCGCTCTGTGGAAGCATTCTTGTTGCTCTGCATACTAGTGGTATTGGTGATCCGTTGGATCTACCTCCGCAACCGCCTCCACGCGTTGGAATACCGCCTGTCCGAGTTGGAGCGCGCCAGTGTCAACCATGCCTTCGCCGGCCCGTTCGCCCCCCTGCCCACTCCGCATCCGGCACCCGCGCCCCCGCCGCCCGTAGTGGGGCGTCCCGTGCCGCCGGACACGCCTCCGCCCGCCACCCCGGTAACGCACCGCACCGCGCCTCCTCCTCCCGCTCCGGTTCCTCCGTTGTCCGATGCGTTCTTAGTGCCGTTCCATCCGGTGTCAGCGCCGGCGCATCGCACCAGCGAAGAATGGGAAGCCCTGATCGGCGGCAACTGGGTCAACAAAATCGGCGTCTTCGTCGCCGTCATCGGGCTCGCACTGCTGCTCAACTACGCCTACACGCAACTCGGCGCAGCCGGGCGTGTCGCCCTAAGCCTGGGCGCCAGCCTCGCCATGCTCGCCGCCGGCGTGGTCTTCGAGCGCCGGGAAAAGTACCGCACCTTCTCCTATGGCCTGATCGGCGGCGGATGGGCCGCGCTTTACACCACCGTCTATGCGATGTATGCCATCCCTGCCGCCAAGGTCCTCGACAACGCTTTCGTTGCCACCGTCCTGCTGCTGGCCGTCGCCGCCGGCATGATTGTCCACTCGCTGAAGTACCGCTCGCAGACCGTCACCGGGTTGGCCTACTTCCTGGCGTTCGTCACCCTCGCCATCGCCGACGTCACCACCTTGAGCGTGCTCATGCTCATTCCGCTAGCGGCCTCACTGCTCTACATCGCATGGCGCAACCAGTGGACCCACTTCGCCCTCTTCGGACTCGTTGCCACCTACCTCACGTGCGGGTTGCACAAGGACGCGGGGTCGCCGCTGTGGCAGACGCAGGCCCTATTCCTGCTCTATTGGCTACTATTCGAGGGCTTCGACCTGCTGCGCGCCGACCCCTGGCTGCTGCCGCTCAACGCGCTCGGCTTCCTGGCGCTTTCCACCGGCAAGTGGACGCAGGCCGCGCCGGACGATATCTGGCAATTGGCCGCCGGAGCCGCCGGGCTCTATCTCGCCAGCACCATCGTGCGCGCCCGCGCCGGCCGTTGGAAAAACGCCGTGCTGTTTAACGCCGCGCTCGCGACCACCGCCATCGTGCTCAAACTGCACGATCAATGGATGCCGCTCGCCCTCCTCCTTGAGGCCGAGCTTTACTACCTCGCCGGGGTGCGCTTCCGGTCCGCGTTCCTGCGCAACCTGGCCGGAGCGATCTTCGTGCTGCAAGCTGGAAACCTGCTCTTCGAGGTCGCCAAGGGCCTTCCCATGCGCCGCTGGGAGCCCGTGGCCGCGCTCAACGTGGGCTTCTTTTACCTCAATCGCGCGCTTCAAACTTCGGAGGTCTGGTATGGCTACGCCGCGGCCGCGATGGCCGCCCTCATCGCGGGCTACGAGGCCAGCGACCCGTGGCGCGGGGTCACGTGGAGCCTCATGGCACTCGCCCCGTTCGCCTTTGGCTGGTGGCGCAGGCTGCGCGATTTCCGCGTGCAGGGCTACGCGCTGGCCATCCTCGGCGCCGCCGCCATCGCCATCTACCTGCCATACCCGCCGCTCCCTCTCGCCGCTGGCGCCGCCGTGGCTTACACGCTCGTGCTTGCCACGCTCGGGAGCGGCGAAGACCGATTCGGCGCACTGGAACGCGACGCGCTTCGTATAGCCGCGTCCGGCTTCACCACGCTGGGCCTCTGCACGCTGGTCTGGCGTCTGGTTCCGGGCGAATACCTGGGCATCGCGTGGCTCGGGCTGGCGCTGGTGATGCTGGAATCGGGACTGCGCGGGCTACCCGGCGAATTCCGAAGTCTGGCCCTTGTAGTGGGGATTCCCGGCGCCGCCCGCGTCGCCGGTTTCGATCTCTCCAGCCGCCTCGCCCTGGTCTCGTCGGGTCTCGCTTATGCCTTCGCCCTGCGTGCTCGCAAGGAAGCCAATGGCCGCGTGCTCGATATAGCCACCTGGCCCGCCACCCTCTTCCTCCTGGCCGGGCTCGCCGCGCTGCTGCCGGCCTGGGCCATCAGTCCCGCCTGGGCGCTGGCCGCGCTGGGCCTCGCCGAATTCGACCGCCGCAGCCTGCGCGCTCAAGCGATACTGGTGAGCGCCCTGGCGGCTACGCGGTGTCTCTCCATCGACATGGGAACCGTCCAGCCCGCGCTGGCCATCGCGCCCACCCTCGTCTGCTTCTGGGCCGCGATGCTGCGCCGTAAGATCGGCAGCCCCCATCGGATGTACGATTCGCTGCTCGCCACCCTGCTGCTGGGCGCGCTGATCTTCCACCAAGTCACCGGTTCTGTGCTCACCGTCGCTTGGGGTGTGGAGGCGGTCGCGCTGCTGGCCGCGGGCTTCGCCCTGCGGGATCGCGTGCTTCGCCTCTCCGGCCTGGCGCTGTTTTTGGTTTGCACGCTGAAGCTCTTCTTCTGGGACCTGCGCAACTTGGAAACGCTGCCGCGAATTGTCAGCTTTATCGTGCTCGGACTACTGCTGGTAGCGGTAAGTTGGGTCTACACGCGCTTTCGCGACCAAGTGCGGCGATTTCTGTGAGGTGGGGCGGGCATTCAGCCTGCCAAAGTCCGCGGGGAGCGGGCAGAAGCCGTTGCTTGTGCTGCTCTGGCGGCGTTCGCGGAACCTGTCTCCGCAGCTAAGGCTCGAGAGTCTCGCGCGCGACAATCTGGTGGAGAGTTCGGCCGGCCAGGAGCGCGCCGCCTATATCGTGTCCGGACCGCGCCAGGCCGGCGCGCGGGAAGTGGTCGTGCCGGTCACGCTCACCTACCGGTAGCGGAGCTTTGTTCGAGCGTCGATTGGGCGACGCCCGGGCACTGCGCGTGGGTCCCCGGCGACGACCTCACCATGCGGATGATCGTCGAAATATTGATGACCGCGTTGGCCATTTCCAATAATGTGCCGCCGATGGATCCGGTGATGATATTGTTGGCTAGCCACAGCAGAGTGCTGGCCAGCAATACGCATCGGAACGGGACGCCCCGCATCTTGAAAATCGCAATCGTCGCGATGCAAGAGCCGATTACAGGTAACCAGCCGGCTATGTTTCTGGCGAACGCCACGCCCAGACCGATGTTCACTCCGATAATCGCCCCACCAAGCAACCATGACCGGTATCGCAGCGCCAGAAACGACCGAAATGACGATAGCAGCGCACTGGAGCAGGCGGGAAGATTCCCCAGCAAAACGAAATGCAGAGCGTATACCAAACTCTGAATCGCATTGAAAAGCTTTAGACGCTGATCGCTTTTCTGAAGAAAAGCCGTTATGCCGAGAGCCAGAGCGAGGTATCCGACAACCTGCGCCGGAGAGAATAGTCCCATGTTTGGAGTGTTCCGAAGCGGATGGAATCAAAAGCGTGCTGGTCACCAGTCTACCATTCCAGCCCTTTGAACCGCCTGCCACAGCCGCCCTACAACCATGGGCCCGGACCAAGTCGCGACCGCAACTACGTGGGTGAATTCTGCAACTTTCTGGCAGAAGTTTGGCACGCGCGTCATTCGCAGCCCATCCTGGCAGAACTCCTGCAGTTCTCCGAAACAGGCGCCAACCTTTGCGTAAACTCGCGTGGCGCCAACCCCCGTCCCTCCGCTTCTCTCCGCGTCTCCGCGCCTCCGCGTCAAATACACGGCCTGTTTGGTTCCGCTTCGCCGGGTTGGGGAGCTTTGCCGGGGCCTCGTCCTATTTCACGTGAAACAGATAGAAGCGCCCAGCTTCGCCTACGCGTTCCATGCCCCATTCCGCTTCGTGGCCCACCATGATGTTGCCGATTGGCGC
>JANYJN010000686.1 GCA_025358475.1 Candidatus Solibacter sp. | reverse complement strand
AAAGTCCCCACTTGGCTCCACGTCTGGCCGCGATCCTCACTTTTCCAGAGCCCGTTGCGGCGGGTGGCGAAGAAGAGCTCGTCCGGGTTGAACGGGTTCACCGCCAGCCGCTCGCCTTCCGAGCGTCCATTGCCATTCGATGTCAGAGTGGTTGCCACCGGATACGGGAACGGGTAGAACTTGAAGGACTCTCCACGATTCTCCGAATACAGGAGGTACGCTTGGTTCCCGGTATACATTCCCGTGGCGATGTATAACTTGTTCGGGTCGTTCGGGTCCAGCGCGATGCTCTCCGGTCCCAGGTAGTTGGAGTAATGCGAGGCATCGGTGAAGTCCAGCAGCGGAATCCACCGCGCCAGTGTTCGGTCCCAGCGGTAGACTCCCCCCATGTCGGTCCTGGCGTAGAACAGGCCCTTCTCGGTGGGATGGGCGACGATGTTGGGGATATAGCCGCCCGCCATGATGGTTACAGGCTTGAATGTGTAGGTTTGCGCCGTCGGATTCGGCGGCGGCAACTGAGCGGCAGCGCTAACCTGTGTCAGACACAAGACAGCCACAAATCCAATCACGCCTCGTAGACAGTCCTGTGCCACCCGTGGACCGTCCTGCCGCAAGTTTGCGCCGCGGTGCCGGCCGGCAAGGCCTTTATCGCGAAGATCCGGTCCGGTCAGCCGCCTTCCCACGATTCCCAGAATACCAGAACCAAGAACCAGGACCGTAAAATCCGAAACTGATGTGTCGTAGACGGTTACACCGGGACGAGTAAAGCTGCCTTGGCGTGAAGTCTACCCGCCCGCGGCCATCGCCAGGTTGTTCATGCTTCGCGTCTTGAACTCGTACCTTTCGATGCGAACGGCCGCTCTCTGTGCCTCGGACCGAACCACCCGCCCCGTGGCGACCAGTTGCAGGGGGCAAATACCATTCAGCCTGACAGGCCAGTTCACGCTCAACTCCACCATTCGCCCCACCGGCAGCTTGTCTTCCGTACTGAACAGGATTCCGCCACTGCCAATGTTCAGCGTAGCTCCGCTGCCGCTGACCTGAGCTGCCCTGGGCTGCACTACCCGGTAACGTAGGTCCTCACGAACCGGAAACCTGTTAGTGCCCCGCCGCTCGGGGGGGCCTTCGATGTGAGCACCCGTACTGTCTGTGCTTATATTCATGGATTCTATCATCGACCTTTGACCAAGCCAGCACAATAGCTCTAGAGTCCGTGTCTCGACTTGATCTTACTAGTACTTTGGTTGCACCCCGTGATGCGAATGCGGTGCCCGCCGGCAAAACGCCCCATCACGGTCGTGGCTCCGATTGACGCAGCCCGCAATTCCAATCAGAGCCGCGACCATGAGGTTGACAGACGAAAGCGCCTGTCCCCCGGTGGTGCGCAAGGTTTTGCGCTCTTGTGGGGCACGCGCTTTCGCCTGCCAACCGATTGCGCTACACCCGAGCCCGGATGGCCCCAGCCCGCGCTTCTGATATTCTGGCGTCATGGACCAGGATCAATTGCGTACCCTGTTCGAGCAGGTGCGCGCCGGCGCGGTAGATATCGACGCAGCCATGGGACGCATGCGGCACATGCCGTTTGAAGACCTGGGATTCGCCAAGGTGGACCACCACCGCGCCCTCCGCCACGGCATGCCGGAAGTCATCCTCGCCCAGGGCAAGACGCCGGAGCAAGTGGTCGCCATTGCGCAAAGCCTGCTGGCCAACGCCCAAAATGTTCTGATTACCCGCGCCGGCCGCGAGTGCGCCGCCCTCGTCACCGCCCAACTCCCCGGCGCCGAGTACCTCCCGCTTTCCGGAGCCATCCGCTTCTGGCGCGACCATACCGTGCACGGCAAGGGCCGCATCGCCGTGGTCTGCGCCGGCACCAGCGATATCCCGGTGGCGGAGGAAGCTCAGGTCATCGCGGAACTGATGGGCAATGACGTGGATACCATCCACGACGTGGGAGTCGCCGGCATTCACCGCCTGATGAGCTGTCGCGAACGGCTGACCCAAGCGCGTGTGGTAGTGGTCTGTGCCGGCATGGAAGGCGCGCTCCCCAGCGTGGTCGGCGGTCTGGTCTCGGTCCCCGTGATCGCCGTGCCCACCAGTATTGGATATGGCGCCAGCTTCCATGGACTCGCCGCCTTGCTCGGC
>JANYJN010000674.1 GCA_025358475.1 Candidatus Solibacter sp. | reverse complement strand
CGCGCGCCGGCCGTCCGTTGTACGTGCTGCATGACGGCCCCCCGTACGCCAACGGGCGGATCCACATGGGGACGGCCTTCAATAAGATCCTCAAGGATTTCGTGGTCAAATCGAAGACCATGGCAGGCTTCGATTCGCCCTACGTGCCGGGCTGGGATTGCCACGGCCTGCCGATCGAGATCAAGGTGGATAGCGAACTCGGCTCCAAAAAGGCGCACATGACGGCGGTAGAGATCCGCCGCGCCTGCCGTAAGTACGCGGAGAAGTATGTCGACCTCCAGCGGCAGGATTTCAAGCGGCTGGGCGTGCTGGCGCGCTGGGAAGCTCCGTACCTGACGATGAGCGCCCAGTATCAGTCTGTGATCGCCGGTGCGTTCGTGGATTTCCTGGATAAGGGCTACGTGTACAAGGGGCTCAAGCCGGTACACTGGTGCATCAAGGACCGCACGGCGCTGGCCGAGGCGGAAGTGGAGTATAAGGACCACACCAGCCCTTCGATCTGGGTGCGGTTTGCGCTGGTTTCCGACGCCGCGGCAATCCACCCGGCACTCGACGGTCGCAAGGTGTACGGGCTGATCTGGACCACCACGCCATGGACCATCCCGGCGAACATGGCCATCGCCTACAATCCGCGCTACGAATACGCGGCCGTGGATGTGGCGGGCGCGGTGTACCTGGTGGCGGCGGACCTGGTGAAGGTGACGGCGGAAAAACTGGGCTGGCATGACTACCGGACCATGGCGACGTTTCCGGGGGCGCGGATTGAAGGCGCGGTGTTCCGCCATCCGTTGCTGGAACGCGATTCCCTTGGCATCCTGGCCGACCACGTGACGCTGGAACAGGGCACCGGGGCGGTCCACACGGCGCCCGGACACGGGCAGGAAGACTACATGGTCGGGCAGAAGTACGGCATCGCGACATATTGTCCGGTGGATGCGGCCGGGCGATTCTTCCGCGCGGAAGGTGCACCGGGATATCTTCCGGATGAGTTGATCGGCAAGACGGTATGGGAAGGCAACCCGATCGTACTGGAACTTTTGCGGGCAGCGGGCGCGCTCATGGGCACGGAGAAACTGGCACACTCCTATCCGCACTGCTGGCGCTGCCACCATCCGGTGATCTTCCGCGCCACCGAGCAATGGTTCATCGGCATGGACCTCAACCATTTCCGCCAGGACGCTCTCGATGCCATCAAGCAGGTGAAGTGGATGCCGGAGTGGGGGCAGGAACGCATCTCCAACATGATCGCGGTGCGGCCCGACTGGTGCATCTCGCGGCAGCGTGTGTGGGGCGTGCCGATCATCGTGTTCTACTGCGAGGGCTGCCGCGAGCCGGTGACGGACCGCAAGATTTTGGACGGCATCGTGCGGTTGTTCGCCGAACACACCGCGGACATCTGGTACGAACGCACGGCGGCGGAATTGCTGCCGGAGGGGCACGCGTGCGCCAAGTGCGGCGGCACCGGATTCGCCAAGGAAACCGACATTTTGGACGTGTGGTTCGATTCGGGATCGAGCCATCTGGCGGTCCTGAACGAGACCTTTGGATTGCCGTGGCCCGCCGATGTATATCTGGAAGGCGGCGATCAGTATCGCGGCTGGTTCCACAGTTCGCTGCTGGTGGGTACGGCCTTGCGGGGTAGCGCCCCCTACCGGGCGTGCCTGCTGAACGGCTGGGTGCTGGACGGCGAAGGCAAGGCCATGCACAAATCGCTGGGCAACGCCGTGGATCCGGAGACAATCATCAAGGATCACGGCGCGGACATTCTGCGGCTCTGGACGGCGTCGGTAGAATTCAACGAAGACGTGCGCATGTCGGCGACCATTCTGACGCGGCTGGTGGATGCCTACCGCAAGCTGCGCAACACGTTCCGCTATATGCTGGGCAACCTGGCCGGCTTCGACCCCGCGACCGATGCCGTGCCGGCGGGCGAGATGGCAGAGTTGGACCAGTGGATGCTGCTGCATGCCGAGGACCTGGTGGCGCGCTGCCGCACGTGGTACGACAACTTCGAGTTTCACAAGGTCTATCATGCGGTCTACGCCTTCTGCACAGTGGATCTGAGCGCGGTGTACTTCGATATATTGAAAGACCGGCTCTACACATCGGCACCGAAATCGCTAGGAAGGCGCAGTGCGCAAACCGCGCTCTACCGCATGCTGGACGCGTTCGTGCGCCTCCTGGCGCCTTTGATGAGCTTCACCGCCGAAGAGGTGTGGGGCCACATGGGACGCACGGAGAGCGTCCACCTGGCCTTCTTCCCGGAGCCCGCCGATCTTTCGGCCGGACTGGACGATACGGCGCGGAAACGCACCGCCAACTGGGACCGTCTCATGCCAGTGAGGGATGTAGTATTGAAACATCTGGATACGGCGCGCAACCAAAAACTGATCGGGGCGCCGCTGGAAGCCCGCCTGCGGCTTTCCGCCAATGGCGAACTTTACGCCCTGCTGGAGCAATATGCGGCACAACTGCCCGCGCTTTTCATCGTTTCGCAGGTGGAACTGGAGCGGAGTGAGGCGGACGGGCTTGACGTGACAGTCGGCGTGACAGTGGAGCGCGCGGTGGGAGACAAATGCGAGCGCTGCTGGAAGTACACGTTGGATGTCGGCGGCGACGCGAGTTTCCCCTCCATCTGCCTGCCCTGCGCCGGGTCCGTCCACGAGATTCTCCATGGTTGACCAGCGCGTAAAGGCGTACGGAACGGCGGCGGTAGTGCTGGCGCTCGACCGCCTGAGTAAGTGGATCGTGGAGAGCAACGTCTCGGCGATGGACACGGTGCCGGTGATCCCTGGGCTATTCAACATCGTGCACTCGGAGAATCGCGGGATGGCGTTCGGCATCCTGAACGATTCCACCAGCGAATGGCCCAACACCCTATTGGTCGTGCTGTCGGCGGCGGCGGTGGTGTTTGTGGCGGCCATGCTGTGGAACGGGCAGCGCTTGGACCGATATTCCTTCTGGGGTCTCACGCTGATTATGGGCGGAGCGGCCGGCAACGTGTTCGATCGCGTGGTGTGGGGGCGGGTGACGGATTTTCTGGACTTCTACATCGGCGAGCATCACTGGCACACGTTCAACGTGGCGGATTCGGCGATCGTGATTGGCAGCGGGCTGCTGCTGCTGGATCTGCTACGGCCCAGGAAGCAGGCGGCAAATGTATCCTGAAATCCTGGGGCTCTCATTCCTGCACACGTATGGCGTGCTGGTGGCGCTGGCGCTTCTGGTGGCGCTCTGGCTGGCGGGGCGTCTTTCGCGGGAGGCCGGCCTTGATGCGAGCGCGGTCACCGACCTGGGCCTGTATTGCGCGCTGGCCGCAATCGGCGGCGCCAAACTCATGCTGCTCCTGGTGGACTTCTCCTACTACTGGCAGCACCCGGCCGAGATATTTTCCCTCAGCACGCTGCAGGCGGGCGGCGTCTTTTACGGCGGGCTGATCGCGGCGCTGGCGGTGGCGGTGTGGCAGATGCGGAAGAAAAGACTTCCGGGCTGGAAGACCGCCGACGTGTTCGCGCCGGCGATCGCGCTGGGCCACGGCATCGGCCGCATCGGCTGCTTCACGGCGGGCTGTTGCTGGGGCGAGGCGTGCCACCGCCCGTGGGCGGTGACGTTCACCAGTCCGGCGGCGCACGAATTAGTGGGTGTGCCCCTCAACATCCCCATCCATCCGACACAGCTCTACGAAGCCTTCGCGGAGTTCGCCATCTTCGGGTTCCTCTACTGGCGGATTCACAAACCGCACGGCGATGGAGCCATTATCGGGGCGTACCTCATGCTGTATTCCACGGCGCGGTTCACGGTGGAGTTCTTCCGGGTACATGAGCAGGGGAATGTGCTTGGTGGGGCGTTCGACACGTCGCAGTTCATCTCCGCGGGCCTGTTTCTGCTGGGCGCAGCTTGTCTTTGGCGCCTGCGCGCTAAGACCTCGCAGGCCCGCGGCTAACTGTGGGCGGGTTCTACTGTTTCGACTACTGGGCTTTCTTGACTTTGGCCCAGCGGGCGCGTTGCGCGGCGGCAATACGCGCTCTTCCCTCGGCGCTCATCCGATGTTTCTGCTTTCGGGGGGTGGTTTTCTTCGCGCGCTTGGCTGCCAACGCCGCGGAAGGGGTGTGCCCCAGCATGGTGCGCAGCTCCGCCATCTTCGCTTCAATCTGCTGGAGCTGCTGCTGGTAACCTACCAGCGCCGCTTCCAAGGTCGCTCTGTCAAGACTTATGGACATATACCGTTAATTATAGGTTGCGCGGACAGGAATTGCGCGATTTGTTTTACCATCTTTCGGTACCATTCCGCACAAAAAAGTACTGTTATCTGATATAGAAAGACAACGGTATAGCGGGAATTTGGACAGATATGCTCCTGGTGGCGCTGAAAATTGGCGACTTTTTGAAGGACGGACCGCCGGGAACCGGCGCGGGCGCGAGGAAAGACGCACAATGGAAAAGACCATGAGAGTTACCACCCGCGTATGGATCCTCGCGCTTGCCTTGGCCGCCGTCGCGCCTGGCCAGCGCCTTGCCCTGCACTACCAGCAGCCGGCCGAGGACTGGCAGAGCCAGGCGCTGCCGATCGGCAACGGACGCCTCGGCGCCATGATCTTCGGAGACGCTCGGCGCGAGCACCTGCAACTCAACGAGATCTCGCTATGGACCGGCGACGAAAAAGATACCGGGAGTTATCAGAATCTGGGCGACCTGTGGCTCGATCTGACGCATGGCGCGCCCCAGAGCTACCAGCGGCGGCTCGACATCGGCACGGCGATCCACAGTATTGAATACACGGCGGACGGCATCGCTTACCGTCGAGAATATCTGGCCTCTGCGCCGCAACAGGCGCTGGTATTTCGCTACACAGCCGGCAAGCCCGGCGCCTACAGCGGCACGCTGAAGTTGAACGACGCTCACGCGGCGAAGACCCTGGCGGCCGGTAGCCGGCTGACGGCCAGCGGTCACCTGGACAACGGCTTGCAGTATGAGACCGCGGTACAGGTAGTCAACAGCGGCGGAAGGGTTACCGCCTCCGCCGACGGCGCGCTTCATATTGAGAAGGCGGATGCGCTCACCATCTTAGTGGCGGCGGGCACGAATTATATAGCGGACCGCGCGCGAAGCTGGCGCGGCGAAGCGCCGCAGGAGCGGATCGAGGGGCAACTCCGGGCTGCTGTGGCCATGCCCTACGCCGGCCTGCGCGCGGCCCACGTGGCCGATTACCAGCGGCTGTTCCGGCGCGTCTCGCTCTTTCTGGGCGCCGCCGCGGACGACCTGCCCACCGACGAGCGCCTGGTGCGCTATCGCGACGGCGCGGCCGACCCCGATTTGGAAGCGCTCTTCTTCCAATACGGGCGTTACCTGCTGATCTCCTCCTCGCGGCCGGGCAGCCTACCGGCCAACCTGCAGGGATTGTGGAATAACTCCAACAATCCGCCGTGGCGCAGCGACTATCACTCCAACATCAATATCCAGATGAATTACTGGCTGGCGGAGCCGACTAATCTAACCGAATGCGCGATTCCGTTTTTCGATTACGTTAACAGCCTGCGCGGCGTGCGCGCCGAGGCAACGCGGCAGCACTATCCCAATGTGCGCGGCTGGACAGTGCAAACCGAGAACAACATTTTCGGCGCCGGGAGTTTCAAGTGGAACCCACCCGGGTCCGCCTGGTACGCACAGCATTACTGGGAGCACTACGCGTTCACGCGGGACCGGGAGTTCCTGCGGAAGACGGCCTACCCGGTGCTCAAGGAGGTAACTCAATTCTGGGAGGACCATCTGGTGGCGCGCGCCGATGGAGCTTTAGTGACGCCGGACGGATGGAGCCCGGAGCATGGCCCCGAGGAACCGGGCGTGACATACGATCAGGAAATCGTCTGGGATCTCTTCACCAATTACATGGAGGCAGCCGCGGCGCTGGGCGTGGATGCCGAGTATCGGGACAGGGTGGCGCAACTGCGGGAGAAACTGCTGAAGCCGAAGATCGGGGCCTGGGGACAACTACAGGAGTGGGCGGAAGACCGCGACGATATTCGCGACGAACACCGGCACATTTCGCACCTGTTCGCCTTGCATCCGGGGCGGCAGATTTCCCCGGTGTCCACGCCCGAACTGGCCAACGCGGCCAAGGTTTCCCTCAGCGCGCGCGGCGATCAATCCACGGGATGGGCCATGGCATGGCGCATTAATTTCTGGGCGCGGCTGCTGGACGGCGATCACGCCCACCGCCTGCTACGCAACCTGCTGCACATCACGGGCAAGGGGAACAACATCGACTACGGCAAGGGCGGCGGCGTGTATTCCAATTTGTTCGATACGCATCCGCCGTTCCAGATCGACGGCAATTTCGGCGCCACCGCGGGGATAGCGGAAATGCTGCTGCAATCGCCGGCTGGGGAAATTCACCTGCTGCCCGCGCTGCCCCAGGACTGGGCGGAGGGTTCGGTCACGGGCCTCAAGGCGCGCGGCAACGTCACGGTGGACATGGCGTGGAAAGACGGGAAGCTGACTTCCGCCACGCTGCGATCTCCGGTGGCGGCCAAAGCTACGGTGCGCTTCAACGGGCGCACGCACACTGTGACTTTACCCGCGGGGCAAGCGGTGAAGTTAGGGGCGTGAGTTGCCCGGCACGCCTACCCCTGTCATTTTCGATTCGTTCCGGGCCTGAAGCGGATTGGCTGGTAAGCCGATGGCGCTCCATCGGTGTTGCGGGAAAACGGCTTCCTCGAAACTATCACCGTAATTCCCATCGAGTATAGTACAATCGGAAGTCGTGGGCCACGTCGAAAGCCATTACCGGAGCATTGTCAAAGCCTTCAGCTACCGAATCCTGGGGTCGACGACCACGGCGCTGATTTTTTTCGCGCTTACGGGAAAAGGTTCGCTCTCCCTGGGGGCGGGGGCGCTCGATATGGTTGTCAAGATCGGCGCGTACTTCGTCCATGAGCGCATCTGGAATCACATCAATTTCGGCCGCAGCACAAGCGCGAAGGCGCCGGAATACGAGATCTGACGGCGAAAGCGTTATACTCGAAGTTCCCCGTGTTTCATTCCATTGAAAAACAGATTGCGAGCGCCTTCCACGCGCACATACAGGTTCGCTACGGCATCGATCTGGCGGTAGCGATCGAGCAGCCGCGGCAGAGCGATTTCGGCGATATGGCGGTGCCGGCGGCCTTCCAACTGGCGAAGCAGTTGCGGCAGGCGCCCAAGAAGATCGCGGCGGAACTGGCGGCGGAGATCGGCCCAATCCCCGGCGTCGCTGCGGTGGAAGTGGCCGGCAACGGGTACATCAACATCCGCTTGGACCGTGGCGCCTATGCGGCGGACCTGTTGCGCGGCGAGAGCGAGCCGCCGGCGGGCCGGGACGAAAAGATCATCGTCGAGCACACCAATATCAATCCCAATAAGGCGGCCCACATCGGGCACCTGCGCAACGCGACGCTGGGCGACACCTTCGTGCGCATGATGCGCTCCGCCGGCAAGCGCGTCGAAGTGCAGAACTATATCGACAACACGGGCGTGCAGGTGGCGGACGTGGTGGTGGGTTTCCACTACCTTCAAAAGAAAAGCCTGGCCGATGTGGAGGCACTGCTGTCCGACCCGGCCGTGCGCTTCGATTATTACTGCTGGGATCTCTACGCCCACACGTCGAGCTACTACAAGGACCATCCCGAATCGCTGCCTTGGCGCAGCGCCACCCTGCACGCCATCGAGGCGGGGGAAGGCGAGCTCGCCGAACTGGCGCACCTGGTGGCCGATGCCATCGTCAAGGCGCACTTGAAGACCATGCTGCGGCTGGACGTGGAGTACGACGTGCTGCCCCGCGAGAGCGAAATCCTGCACCTGAAGTTCTGGGCCGCGGCGTTCGAATTGCTGAAGGAACGCAAGGCGATCTACTTCGAAACCGAGGGCAAGAACTCGGGGTGTTGGGTGATGCCGGGGCTTTCCGAAGAGGGCAAAGTGATCGTGCGCTCCGATGGCACGGTGACCTACGTAGGGAAGGACATCGCCTATCAGCTCTGGAAATTCGGGCTACTGGGCAAGGATTTTTATTATCGTCCCTTCCAGACGTATGCCGACGGCCGCGTACTGTGGGTGACCACCGATGAGCCTTGCGCCGTGGGGCAGCAGTTCGGGCACGGCACGCGCGTGTTCAACGTGATTGACGCGCGGCAATCGTATTTGCAGGACGTCGTGGTGGCGGGACTTCGCGCGCTGGGCTACAACCGCGAGGCAGACCAATCGATCCACTTCAACTACGAGATGGTGGCGCTTTCCCCGCGATGCTGCGCGGACCTGGGCATCTCACTTTCCGAGGAAGACCGCAAGCGTCCGTACGTGGAAGTCTCGGGCCGCAAAGGGCTGGGCGTGAAGGCCGACGACCTGATGGACAGCCTGATCTCTAAAGCGCTGGAAGAGGTGAGCTCGCGGCACCCCGACGACGCGGCCGGGAAGAATCTGCACGTGGCCACGCAAATCGCCATCGCGGCGCTGCGCTATTTCCTGTTAAAGTTCACGCGCAATACGGTGATCGCCTTCGACTTGCAGGAAGCGTTGAGCTTCGAGGGCGAGACGGGGCCGTACGTGCAATACTCGGCGGTGCGCGCTCGCAACATTCTTCGCAAGCTGGAAGAGCGCGGCGAGCGGATCCCCGACTTCGCCCGGGAACTCGATACCGCGGCGATGGCGCGCCAGCTTGAAAGCGAAGATTTCTGGCAGATGCTGCTGGCGGCTTCGAAGGTGGATGCGGCGGTGGAGAGGGCGGTCGATTCGGGCGAGCCGGCCCACGTGGCTAGGTACGCCTTCCAACTGGCGCAGGCTTACAGCAATTTCTACCAGAAGTACCCCATCCTCATCGAACCGGATCGCGAGAAGAAGGTTTTCCTGCTGTGGATGACAGATTTCTTCCGCCGTCAACTGGAGCGTACCGGGTCGATTCTGGGGATTCAGATTCCCGAGTATATGTAGGTCAGG
>JANYJN010000634.1 GCA_025358475.1 Candidatus Solibacter sp. | reverse complement strand
TACAATTCCGCTATGCGAATATTGGCGGATGTTGGGGTCGGCAACGCCCCGGGACGGACACCGCGTTGGCTTTCATTGCATTTAGCGCAGTATTGTCAGACATTATTGACAACACGACACTCACGTTCCCACAATACCGTTTGGCGGACCTACTCCTTCGTCTGCCCGTAATACTTCGAATAATACTTCCCGTAATAGCCGTAATAATAATAGCGGTCGCTCATGTCCTCACGGACCTCGTTCAATACGACCCCAATGACATTCGTCTTGATGCGCTTCAGGCTGCTCAGGACGCTGGCGACGGCGTTGCGGTTGGTCTGGCCCGCCATGGTGATCACCACGACCCCGTCCACGACGGCGGCGATTTGGAGCGGCTCGGCAAAGCCGAGGAGTGGGGGCGCGTCGATGATGACCAGGTCATACTCTTTTTCGGCTTCGGCCAGCAGTTTATCGAGGACGCTGCCGAGGCGGTCGGCGGCGCGGCGCGATGCCGGCCCTGCGGTGAGGACGTCGAGATCCGGATAGGTCGCGGACTTCTGTATGCCCTCGTGCCAGGCGATTTCACCGGAGACGACGGTGGACAGCCCCTTGTCGTTGGACAGCGAGAGACGTTCGTGGATGCCGGGACGGCGCAGGTCGGCATCGATCAGCAAAGTCTTACGGGATTGCAGGCTATGGGCAATGGCGAGGTGAATGGAGGTGGTGGTCTTGCCCTCCCGCGGCGTGGCGGAGGTGATGAGCAGCGACCGTGGACGGCGGCCGAGGTCGGAGAGGAGGATGGAATCGCGCAGCGTCCTAATGGCCTCTTCGAATGCCGCGGCTTGCCCGTTGTGGCGGCCGGACTTCACCAACGCGCCGACGGCGTTGCCATTGACGGCAAGGGGCAGGACCTTGTTGTGCCAGGATTTGACGACCGGGAGCGAGCCGAGGACTTCGGTCCCGAGGCTGCGCTGGATCTGCTCCGGGTCGCGAACGCTGTTATCCAGGACGTCGGCCATGACGGCAGCGCCGACGGCGAGCAGGGTGGAGAACAGGAACGCGAGCATGGCGTTCAGCGGGACGTTGGGGAAAATTGGCAAGAGCGGCGGCCGGGCGGAATCGGACAGGCGGATGGAGCTGTTCTGGAAGCTGGAGTTGATGCCGGCCTCCTTGATTTTGTGGATCAGCTCTTCATAGAGGCCCTTATCGGCGTCGGCTTCGCGCTTGACGGTCTTGTATTCAAAGGAACGGGCGTTGAGCTGGTCGAACTCGACCTTGATATCCGCCACGGCCTTTTTGAGCATGGTTTCGCGGTTGGCGGCTTCCTGGAACTCGAGGTTGACGCGCTGCCTGACGTTGGCCCGTAGGGAAGCGAACTGACGATCGAGCTCAGTGACCTGGGAGAGGGTCTTCTGGTACTCGGGGTGGTTGACGCCGTATTGGGTTTTGATGCCGGCAAACTTCTCGCGGGCCTCATCGAGGCGGTCGGCGAGTTTGCGGAGTTGCTCGCCCTGGGTGGACGCCTGGGCGGCCTCCAGGGAACCGCTCTTGACGGAATCGGCGGCGGCCTGTTTGCGGACGCGGTCGCCCTGGGCGCTGGTGAACTCGGTATTGATCTGGAGCAGGCGGGCGGAGAGGATGCTGGTTTTCTCTTCAGGGTTGATGACGGAGAGGTCTTTTTCAAACTGCGCCAGGGCGGCGGAGGAGCGCTCCATTTTGGCCTTAAGCTCTTCCATCTGCTTTTCCATGAAGGCGGAGAGACCGGCGCTGGCGCGGAAGCGGATGTCGTACGTGTGCTGGATGTAGCTTTCGGCGACGCCGTTTGAGACATCGGCGGCGAGGTCGGGATTTGGGGAGCGGTAGCTGATGAGCAACAGATAGGTATTGGGGGGCCGGGTGACCTTGAGGTTCTTGAGCGCGACGGGGGCGTTCTGGACGCGCGAGGTGGGGAGCCGCGGCTCTCGCAGGGAGGTATCGGCGGAGGAGAGTTTGAAGCGCTGGGCCACGGGGCGGAGGACGGAATCCGACTGGATGGTTTTGATCTGGGTGGCGAGGAACTGATCGGCGTCGTTGGGGGCCATGCGCGCGGCATCCTGGCCGATGACGCCGGCGGGGGCTTGCCGATCGATATCGATGGTGGCGGTGGCTTCATAGATGGGGGTGAGGCGGGAAGACACGACCACGGTTGATGCGACGCAGACGAGGACGAAGGCGATGATGGCCCATTTGTGGTAGCGGAGGATCCAGAGGTAGTGGGAGAGGGGGACGACGGGCTCTTCGGGCTCCGGATCGGGATAGCCGTGGGACGGGTAGGCGGTGACGTACTCGGGAACGGCGGGGAGGGCGCCGTTAGGGTGGGGGGCGGGGAGAGCGCGGAGGGGGATTTCTTCAGGCATGGTGTTTCTAAGTTAGGGAGAGTAGTTGAGAGGGAAGTATGGTGTTCACCGCAGAGGCGCAGAGATCGCTGAGATAAGCGCAGAGAAAACGAGAAACAGGCTTAGAGACAGGGGCAGGATTGGTGCCTCCGTTGGTGGCGCGCTGAGGGAGCGGAGAGCGCGGAGGGGGATTTCTTCAGGCATGGTTTGTTTCTAAGTTAGGGAGAGTAGTTGAGAAGGAAGTATGGTGTTCACCGCAGAGGCGCAGAGATCGCTGAGATAAGCGCAGAGAAAACGAGAAACAGGCTCAGAGACAGGGGCAGGATTGGTGCCTCTGTTGGTGGCGCGCTGAGGGAGCGGAGAGCGCAGAGAAGGGCAAGAACAAAGGACATTTGGCCGCGGATGAACACGGATGAACGCGGATAAGACAGGGACAAAACGGGGACAACACATGAGTGCTTTTCTTTGCTTATCTGTGTTCATCTGTGTTCATCGGTGGCCATTTGTTTTCACGGCTTTTGCTAGCGGGTGTAGACGAGGGCGGTGGCTCCGGCGGCTCCTCCGATGGCGATGATCTTTTCCAGGGCGTTGACGCCTAGGCGCTTGCCCCGGTTTTCGGGGACATAAAAGATGTCATTGGCGGTGAGGGTGATATCGGGGGCCTGGCGCTTCATGATTTTGTCGAGGGGAACGACGATTTCGTTTTTGTTACCGGAGGCTTCGCGGCGGTAGATGTAGGCCTGCTTACCGGCGAAGGGGGCCAGGCCTTCGGCGAGGGCGAGCATTTGGCGGACGGTGGTATCGGAGCCATCCTGTACGGGGTAGGCGCCGGACTTCCTGACATTGCCCATGACATAGATTTTGCCGACTTCGGGGACGCGGATCTCTTCGCCGCCGGTGAGAGAGAGGTTGAGGGTGGGATCGGCATCGTCAAAGAGACTGCGCACGGAGATGCGGCGGGTGAGCATGATGGCAATGCCATCGGGTCCGGGCTGGGGGCGGCTGACGAGGATTTCGCGGCCGGCGGTAGGGGTGAGTCCTTGGGCGCGGGCGAGGGCCTCGAGGAGGGTGGTGGGGCCTTCGGCTTGAAAGACGAGGGGCATTTTGACGCTGCCGGAGACGCTGATGGGGTGGCTGTGATACTCGGCTATGGTGACGGTGACCCAGGGATTGACGAGGATCTGTTCCTGGCGTAGGGCGGCGGTGATGGCGGTTTCGAGATCGGCGGGGTAGAGGCCATTGGCGAGGAGGCGCTGTTTGAGCATGGGGATGGCGAAGTAGCCATCGGCGCCGACACGGATGGTGCGGCTGAGCTCTGGGGCATCGTAGACGGAGACGGCGATGAGATCGTTTTTGCCGACGGGTTGGGAGGGCAGGTTGGCGCCGGCCTCGGGGACGGGGCGTTTGGCGGGCTGGGCGAGGGCGGAAATGGAGATTAATAGAGCGAGCAGGACACGCACGGGGGCACCTCTATTTTTGCGGAAGGGGAACATTGACTTCGACGCTGGAAACGGCCAGGGCGTTGAAGAGGCGTGACAGGGAGAATTCGAGAGTGGAGAGACGCCGGTCGAAAACGGCCAGTTTGCGGTCGAGATCTCCGGGGTTGGCGTCGGGAGCGCTCAGCATGATTTGGCGGGCGAAGGCGGAGAAGCAGCGGGCGCCCTGGCGATCACAAGCAATTTTCAGTTGCTCAAATTCATCATTCGTCACACGAAAGTTTACCAGACGGCCGCGCACTTTCCGCATGCAGGAATTCCTTTTGGAGTTACTTGTTGGGTGGAGGGGTAGGGAGACACAAGACTTTATAGAGTAATGGCTTGGAGCGACAAGGACAAGCTTCGCCAACCCAGTCACATACGCCGGATTTCTTACTTCCGAGGGATGGTTTGGTAAGGCGAAAGAACCGCTACCTTAGAAACGTCTGAGACGAATGTATCACGGATTTCAGGTATTCAGACAGCTATATATGAAATTGTCTCAAATTTATTTAAGATTGAGTACTAGCGCGCGCTCCATAAGGTCCAGTACTTATGGGAAGAGGGGATAGCGGAGAGTGTCCAGATTTGAGAGCAGGGCGGCTGGGGAGGGCAGGGTCCGAGCTTCGCTCGGATGGACAAGCCGGGAGGCTTATCCTACTGGGGATCAGGGAGTTACGGGGCGGGTGGAGGGGACGTATGGAGCCTCCGGTGAAGGCGGATGGCGGCGTTAGTCGGCGTTGATCGGCGTTCAGTTCACGGTTTGTAATACGGATTGCGCACTACGTTAGAGATGGCGGCGGAGCCGAAACCGGCGCCTACGGCGATATTGAAGACGCCGACGTACTTACGCGCCTTAGGCCATTTCCAGGCAATGGCGTAGCTGACGGCGGCGAGACCGGCCCCGAGGGCCAACTTATTCACCGTGCCGGTACGGTAGAACCTGCCGGCGTAGGGACCGTTGGGCTGGGCGAGCCACTGATTGCCTTCGGGTTGCTTCCAACTGGTAGCCCAATCGCCGAAACTGCCGGCCACCTGCATGGCGACGCCGGTGTGAACCCAGAGCCAGGAGGGGGATGGGGAGGGATCGCGCGTGGTGGTGGTGAGGGTGGCGACATAGCTGGCGCGGGGCAGGAACAGTTCCTGGGCCTGGCTGGGGGGGCAGGCGATGGTTAGTGCCGCGACGGTAAGCAGCAGGCAATTCCGGTGTGTGGTCATAGGTGGTGATCTCGCTTCCATGGATCTTATCGGTTGGTTGGGAGGGGTTATGAATTGGGGGCGGGCATAGGGGCTGTAGTGGCTAGGGCGGGCTTGGTTTTGACGCGGAGGCGCGGAGACGCAGAGGAAGAGGCGGAGAAGAAGCACGAGCGAGGGGAGGATGGGGATTCATGCGTGCGCCGGGTGGCACGCGGAGGGAGGGGAGAACGCGGAGGGAACGGGGAAGTCCGAGCTTCGCTCGGATTGGGGGGCTGAAGCGTGCCCCTTCAAGGTAGCTGAGACAGAAAACAGGCAAGGTTGGGAAGACGGCAAGCAGGCCGACGGGGGCGTCGGCCGCGGACCAGGGGGTCCGCCCCACCAGGCATGCATGAATGAATGGGGCGGGGGAAAAGGACGGGGGAAAGTTCGGTTATTCGGCGGCTCCGATGCAATCGCGGTCGATCTGGGCGGCGACGGAACGCTGGAGGAGATCGACGGAGACGACGATGCGGAGGGCGCCTTCTTCGGCGCGGACGACGAAACCTTGGACGCCGGCCAAGGGGCCGCGGCTAATGCGCACCCGCTGGCCGGCGGTGAGGTAAGGCCAGGGGACGAGGAGGGGCTGAGCGGCGACGAGGGTTCGGAGATTTTCGAGCTCACTGGCGAGGATGGGGGCGGGGGTGTTGCCCATGCCGACAATTTGGCGGACGCCGGGCACCTCTAATACGCGGATGCGTTCGGCCAGGCGAAAGCGGCCAAAGAGGTATCCGGGGAAGAGCGGCTGGTCGATTATCTTGATGCGGTCTGACCAACGGCGTTTGACGCGGGAGATGGGGAGGTAGCTCTCGATGCCACGACGAGACAATTCGTTAGACGCCAGAAGTTCCCAACGAGCGGTTGTGCGGATGGCATACCACCGAGTCATACGGCGACGACCCGGGGGCGGATTGGGATTGGAACGAGCACCATAGAAGAGCAGTATAGGCACGATGGGATGCGATATTCGTACCATCGGGTCCGATATTCGCACAATCAGGTACTGTATTCGCGCGGTTAGGGTACTGTAAATAGAGCCGGGACGGGTAAACTAAGCGCGAGCGATGGTGGATATACACAGTCATGTGGTGTGGGGGCTGGACGACGGGGCCAGGGACATGGAGCAAAGCCTGGCGATGATGCGGGCGGCGGCAGAGAGCGGGACTACCGACATAGTGGCGACGCCGCACTCTAACGCGGAGTTCCGGTACGAGGCGGAATTGCTGGAGGAGCGGATGGGGCGGCTGGCAGCGGCGACGGGGGGGAACCCGCGTCTGCACCGAGGCTGCGACCTGCACCTGAGCGTGGACAATATCGACGAGGTACTGGAGCGGCCGGGGAGGTACACGATCAACGGCAAGCAGTATTTGCTGGTGGAATGCGCGGATTTCCATGTGGGGAAGCATACCGAAGGGGTGCTGCAACGGCTGATGGAGCGCGGGGTGGCGCCGATTGTGACGCATCCGGAGCGCAACGCGGTGCTACAGGGAAAGCTGGGGCGGGTGGAGGAATGGGTGGAGATGGGATGCCTGGTGCAGGTGACGGCGCTTTCGATCTGCGGCGGATTCGGGCGGCGGGCGCGGGCGGCGGTGGGGCGGTTACTGGAGCGAGGGCTGGTACACGTGGTGGCGAGCGACGCGCACGATCCGGAGCAGCGGCATGCGCGGCTGGACGAGGCATACGGGATGGTGCGGTCGCGGTATGGGGAAGAGGCGGCGGACCATCTATTCAGGGACAATCCGCAAGCCATCATCGAGGGGATTCCGTTGGCGGGAGGAAGGGAGATGCGGCAGGAAGGGGCGGGTAAACCGTGGTGGCAGTTTTGGGGCGACTGGGGTTAGAATGCGATTTGGGCGCTAAGTTTCATGCTGTGTAACAAGTGCCAGACCGACAGTGCGCACCGCTCCCACAGGGTGGGATTCAGGGAGCACCTGGCGAGCCTGGCGGGTTACTATCCATACCGTTGCCGGGACTGCGGGAGCCGATTCCGGGGGCTTCGCGACGCGACGTTGGAACCTGTGACAGCCGCCGCGCAGGGGGTGGAACGGGAAATATCCTCGACGCGGGGCGGGCGGCGGAGGAAGGCGGTGCGGCGTATCATCCTGCTATATGGCGGGGCACTGATCCTGTTTGGGGCGATTCTTTACTACCTGACGCGGGCGCCGGC
>JANYJN010000648.1 GCA_025358475.1 Candidatus Solibacter sp. | reverse complement strand
TTGCCTTCGGGATGTTCGCGGTGCTCTACCTCGCCAACGCCATGGCGCCAGAGATCAGTCCGGACGGCACATCGTATCATCTGGGGCTGGTCAGCCACTACCTGCGCGAGCACGGGTTTGTCCGCATCACGGACAATCTGTATGCGGCGATGCCGGGGGGGGTGGAGATGCTGTTCCTGTTTGCCTTCGCCTTCGGCAAGCATTCGGCGGCGGCGCTGGTCCACCTGTCGTTTTTCGTGGCGCTGGTGTGGCAGGTGTTCAGCTACGCGCGCCGGCGCGGGTTTCCGATAGCGGGGGCAAGCGCGGCGCTGGTGGTATTCGCCAGCCCGGTGGCCGGCATCGATGGCTCTAGCGCCTATAACGACGTGGCCGTGGCGGCCATCGCCTTCACGCTTTTCCATCTGCTGCAAATCTGGGACGAAGAGCGCAATCCACGGTTGCTGGCCGCCATCGGCCTCGCGGCAGGGTTCGCCTTTGCGACGAAATATACCGCCTGGCCGGCGGTGGCGTACGCTGTGGGGTTCGTCTTGGCGAAGAACCGCAAGGCGGTACTGCCGGTGGCGGCCTGCGCCGCGGTGGTGATTGCGCCGTGGCTGTTGAAGAACTGGATCTACCTCCACAACCCGGTGGCGCCCTTCTTCAACCGGCAGTTCCTTAACCCGTACGTCATGGCCGGGTTCGAGGACATCTACCGCCGGATGATGGCGATCTACCAACTAAAATCGCGCTGGGAAATCCCCATGCAGGTGACCACATACGGGTCGCTTTCGGGATTGCTGGGACCGGTGTTCCTGCTGGCGCCGCTCGGCCTCCTGGCGCTACGCCGCAAGGAAGGCCGCCAACTGTGGCTCGCGGCGCTGATTTTCAGCCTGAACTACTTCAGCAACATCGCGGCCCGGTTTCTGATTCCGCCGATGCCGTTCGTGGCGCTGGCCCTGGCGCTGGCACTGAGCGCCGTGCCGCGCCTGGCGGTAGGTGTCGCGATGCTGTCCGCCCTGCTCAGTTGGCCGGCGATGGTGTCGCGCTACGCCCACCCCGATGCCTGGCGCCTGCTCAGAATTCCCTGGAAGGAAGCGCTGCGCCTGCGGTCCGAAGAAAGTTACCTGGAGCGGCGCCTCGATCACTATGGGGTGGACCGCCTCATTGAGTGGAAGACCGCGCCCGGCTCCACCGTGTTCACCTTCGTGCCGGTGCCGGAGGCCTACACGTCTCGCCACATCCGCGTGGAATACCAGTCGGCCAGCAACCAGATCGCGGGGAAGATTCTGTGGACCGCCGCCGCGCCGGAATACGCGCCCACGTGGCGGCTGCGCTTCCGCTTTCCGCGCCAAACGCTGCGCGGGCTTCGCGTGGTGCAGACCAATGGCGGCACCACTGGTAGCCCCACTGGTAGCGAAGACACGTGGAGCATACACGAGTTCCGCATCTACGATGGCGAGCGCGAACTGCCGCGCGCCGCCGAGTGGCGCGTGACCGCCCAACCCTACCCATGGGGCATACAGGACGCCTTCGACAATTCGCTGGTGACCTTCTGGCTGTGCGGCGAGACGCTGAAGCCCGGGCAGTTCGTCGCGGTGGATTTCCACGGCGAGCAACCCGCCGATTCGGTGGTGCTGGAGGCGGCGCCTAATCAATGGGCCGCCCGGCTCAAACTGGAGGGAATGGATGGCGCCGGCCGCTGGCAATTGCTGGCCGCCGCTCCCACGTCCGGCGACGCTCAGCGCCCGCTCGGTTTGCGCCGCGCGGTGGCGGACGAACTCAAGCGCCGGGGTATCGATTACCTGCTGGTCTTCGATACCGATAACGGCGCCGACGACCTGCGCCTCAACGCGGACCTGTGGGGCATGCGCGCGGTGGGCGATTATAAAGAAGCGAGACTTTACCAACTTCCATGAAACTGTTTCTTGGGGTAGACGGCGGACAAAGCGGCACCACGGCGGTGATCGGCGACGAGCGCGGGCGCATCCTGGGCACAGGGGAGGCCGGTCCGTGCAATCATGCGGCCGCCGGCGAGGGCCGCGCCAAATTGGAGCGCGCCGTCACCGGGAGCGTCGGCGCCGCCTGCGCGCAAGCCGGATTGGACGCGGCGGCGGTGCGCTTCGAGGCCGCGTGTTTCGGCATGAGCGGCGGTCCCGACGACAAGCGCGAGATTTTGGCCGCCGCGCTGCGCGTGGAACGCCTGGTGGTGACCACCGACGCGGTGATCGCCCTCGCCGGCGCCACCACGACGGGGCAGGGAATTATCACCATTGCCGGTACGGGGTCGATCGCCTTCGGACGGAATCCGGCGGGCCGTACCGCGCGCGCTGGCGGCTGGGGCTACATTTTCGGCGATGAAGGCGGCGGTTTCGATATCGCGCGGCAGGCGGCGCGAGCTGTGCTGCGCCTGGAGGAAGGCTGGGGCCCGCCGACCGTGCTGCTTGACACGCTGCTCGCGGCCACGCGTTCGGAGAGTGCCAACCAGATGCTGCACCTTTTCTATACCGGCGAATGGCCGCGGTCGCGAGTGGCCACGCTGGCCCCCCTGGTAGATGGGGCAGCCGTGGAGGGGGACGCCGTCGCGCTAGGGATTCTGCGCGCCGCGGCGCGGCAACTGGCGGCGCTGGCCGGAGCGGTACGCGAGGAATTGTGGGCGCCGGGAGCCCCGGTAGAGATCGCCTACATCGGCGGGGTGTTCCAAAGCCAGATCCTATTGGAGAGCTTCCGGGCCCTGGTGGAAGCGCAGGAGGGCGTGCGCTGCACGCCGCCGCGGCGCGGTCCGGCGGAGGGCGCGCTACGCGAGGCTTACCGAAGCGCGGGATTGGAACTGAAAACACTTTCGGAACCGCCGGGGGCCATAAAGTAGGAGGCTGAATGGAAGACCGGGAAAAGTTCGGCGCCGAGCACGCAAGTCAGTGGCGAAGAGTTTGCCGGGCTGGGCGAGGCGGGGCGGAGCACGGACGGGTCGACGGCATGCGGATGGCACCTTTCGGTCCAACCGCCTAGAAGGCCTTCAATGGCGAGGCTCTTGTTACTTCCGATAACGAATATTATGTAAACTTCCAGACAGATTTCCCTGAACCCGAGGAGATCCGTCAGTGATCGACTTCGGAGTACCAGTAAAAAACGGCCCGGCCCCCGCTGAAGGGGCCGGGCCAATGGGAAGAAACTGATGCTGTCCAAATTGCTAGGAGAAACTGTTCACCGGTTGCGGCTGCCGCGATTGCCGCCTCCGGAATTGCTCTGCGGCGCGCTCTGGCGGGGCGCGTTGTAGCTGGGCGCGCTCTGGCGCGGCGCGCTGTAGCTGGGCGCGCTCTGGCGGGGCGCGTTGTAACTGGGCGCGCTCTGACGCGGTGCGTTGTAACTGGGCGCGCTCTGACGCGGTGCGTTGTAACTGGGCGCGCTCTGGCGCGGTGCGTTGTAGCTCGGGGCGCTCTGGCGCGGCGAGCCGTAACTGGGCTCGCTCTGGCGCGG
>JANYJN010000581.1 GCA_025358475.1 Candidatus Solibacter sp. | reverse complement strand
TGGCGTAATTGCCAACGTGAACATCAGTGATGCCAAAAGCGTCTTCTGGTGCATAGGGAGTTCTCCTTCAAAAGTTACTACGGCAACAAGCCCTCTTTGGATGCCTGAGTAATACGGTTTTATTCATTTACTCGGCCCGGGTTCTCTTGCTCTGGGGCTTGAAAGTATTTCTCCGTACGTCCATCTATCGGCGCGGGGCCGAAGCGGGACTGTAGCTTACGTTGCCCGCTGGCCAGCGCGCCCTCGTACATCATGGGCAACTTTTTTGAGTGGGAGATAAGCGCCGCGGAAACGTGTAGGACGCGCATATGTTTGGGCGCCTTTTGATATTCTAATTTAGCGATTCGGGACGTGTGATAAACTTGACAGCCCCTTAAAAGGAGGTATTTCATGCGGTACACAAGAATCGTGCTGTTAGTCCTTGGGTTTGCGGCGGCACTGTGCGCAGCCGACCCTTTTGTTGGAACGTAAAAAATGAACCCCAGCAAAGCCAAGTACAAGGTGGGCACAACGCCAAAAGAACACCGTCACCATCACGGAGGCGGGCAGCGATTTAAATGTGACCGTCGCGGGGACTGCGGCGGGCGGTCACATCCGTGGTCTTTGCCACTGACCGGAGAGCCGGCATTCGCGCCCAGTGCCAGAGCTTCCGAGTGCGCCGTGACACGGCCACAGAAGTCCGCCCAATTCAGATCTACCAGGCGGCGACTATACGGCCAAGTGGAACAGCATGCACTCGACAGGCAGCCGCGATAGCTGCCTTCGCAGAGAGCGTCTGGAGTGTGCTTCGGGGATCTACGACACTTCGATTACTTTGCCTTACGGATTACACTAACAGAGTGAAGTTTCGCCACAGAACACTTCTTCTTTGCGTTTGGCTGGCTTCCCGCGCCTGGGCGCAAACCTCGCTCGTCAGCGGCGCTCTCGACGGCTCCGTCAGCGATTCCAGCGGCGGGCGCATCCCCGGCGTCGCGGTCACCGTGCGGGAGACCGCCACTCATCTGACCCGCCAGGTTTCCACCAATGCCGAAGGCTCGTACCATGTCACCGAACTGCCAGTCGGCATCTACGAGGTCTCGGCGTCTCGGCCCGGCTTCGCGCCGTACCGGCATACAGGCATAACAATTGCGCTTGGCTCCACCGTTCACCTGGATATTCTCCTGCCATCGGCAGCCGTCACCACACAAGTGACCGTCTCGGCGCAGCCGGCCGCCATCGATCCGTCCCAAACCTCCGTCAGTTCCGCCGTCGACAAAGAACGCATCGAGGAACTGCCGGTCCAAAGCCGCAATTACCTGAATTTCGCGCTGCTGGCTCCCGGCGTGTCCAGTTCGGCGCAGCAACCCGGCAAGCGATCGCTTGCGACGTTGCCCGACAGCGGCTTCACGTTCGGCGGCCTGCGCGGCCGCAGCAACAACGTCTCCATCGACGGGCTTGACAATAACGACGAATACGTAGGCTCCAGCCGCACCGAGTTGTCGCTCGAAACTGTGCAGGAATTCCAGGTAGTCAACTCAGGACTATCAGCCGAGGCGGGCGGCGCCTCCGGCGGCTCCATCAACGTCGTGACCCGGGTGGGCGCAAACCAGTTCCACGGCGACGCTTTTCTGTTCCTGCAGAACGGCGTACTGGACGCACGCAATCCATTTGAAGCAGAGCACGCCCCGCCCAGCCTCCACCGCTACCGCACCGGCACGGCCCTCGGCGGCCCTATCGTCAAGAATCGCACGTTTTTCTACGCGGCCGTCGAGCAGGAACATAATCGCTCTCTCGAAGACAGCTTCATCGCCCCGGCTTCGGCCGCGGCGATCAATAGCATCCTCGCCGCAGGCGTCTTTCCCCGGCTAGCCACCCGACATATTGATGACGGTTACTTTCCTGCCTCCCGCGCGGAAACCGAGGCCTCCGTCAAGCTCAACCACCAGCTGACAAGCCGGAACGCTTTAATGCTCCGGTATGCCTTCACAAACAACCGCGAAGCCGGCGACGCCTTCAATACCGCCGGATGGACCGACCCCAGTGCGCGTGGCAGCAGCTTCACGCAAGATCATGCCCTGGTGGGCTCATTGACCACGGTGTTCGACTCGCAATCGGTGGGCGACCTGCGCTTCCAGATTGCCGGCCGGCGGGTTGTTGTGCGTACGAATGATGCCAACGGACCGGCCATCGACATCGCGGGGCTCGTGAACTTCGGCCGCCCCTACGGCGGCAACGGCCGCCGCACCGAGACCCACCGGCAAGTGAGCTACACCTTCGCGCGTTCCGTCGGGCACCATCTCTGGAAAGCCGGTGCGACCGTCAATCGCGTGCATCTCGATGCCGGCGTGGCGGACGGCTTCGGCGGCACATATATATTTTCAAGCCTGGCCAATTTCGCGGCGGGACGGCCCGATTCCTTCCGGCAGGCTTTCGGTTCAATACAGACCGCCTATCCGGTGACCAGCGCCGGCGCCTTCCTGCAGGATCATTGGTCGGTGACGCAACACCTGACACTAGACCTGGGACTGCGTTACGACTTCGAGCATTTGCCGCAACCGTTACGCCAGGACACCAACAATGTCAGCCCCCGTGCCGGCCTGGCGTACCAAGCCGCGCCCGGTTGGGTCGTGCGAGTGGGATATGGGATCTTCTTCGATCGCTACGTTCTGGCCAATCTGACTCGCGCGCTGCAGAAAAACGGCATCAACGCTTTCGAGCAAGTGCTGGAAGGCTCCGGTGCGGCGACCGCTTTCCAGGCTGCCAGGGGCGGGCCGCTGATCGCGCCAATTGCGGGCTTGAGTCCGTCGATCTACCGGCCGGATAAGGGGTTGGCGACGCCCTACAGCCAGCAGACCAGCTTCTCTGTTGAGCACCAGATCGCGCGCGACCTCACGGCGAGCGCCTCTTACCTGTTCGTGCGTGGCGTAAAACTGCCCCGCACGCGCAACATCAATCTGTTGCCGGGCGGCCCGGTGTTCGGTCCGGAGCGGGCCGATCCCCGGTTCGATAACATTTACCAGGTGGAGGATTCCGCCAGCTCCACCTACCACGGCGCCAGCTTCTCGTTGAATCGCAGGATGTCCAACGAACTCCAATTCTCCGCCAGCTATACGCTCTCGAAGACCTTCGACGATGCATCGGATTTTGACGAGCAGCCGCAAGATCCCTTCAACCTGAGAGCGGACCGGGCGCTGTCGCTGCAGAACCAGCGGCACCGGCTCGTGTTCAATGCGCTGTGGGAATTGCCCATTGGCGACGAAGAACCCGGCAAGCCCGCCCAGGACAACTGGATCACCCGTATCTTCGGTCACATCGAGGTGGCGCCGATTTTCACATTCGAGAGCGGCCGTCCGGTCAACCCGCTCACCGGCCTGGATTCTACCCGCAGCGGCGCTTTCCCGCTCTCCGCCCGGCCCTTGGGATTCGGGCGCAATTCCCTTAACAGCCCACTGCTGATGAATCTGGATTTCCGGGTCTTGAAATACTTCCCGGTCGGCAAAACCGCGCGACTCGACCTGGTGGCCGACGCCTTCAACCTTTTTAATCGCGCGAATGTCACTCGGATCAATCCGGTATTCGGCGTGGCGGCGCTGCCGCAACCTGGATTCTTGCAGCCCCTCGCCGGTGCTGGCGCCCGGCAGCTTCAGTTCTCACTGGATTTCGAATTCTAGTTTCCAGCCTCGGCAATTGCCAGCGTGAATTTTGAAATCCGCGAGAGTCGCGGTGGGGGCTATTACGTATTCGGTGTTACCGCAAACCCGCTCGCTTACGCTCGGGGCTCTGATCTCCGCACTTCCCTCAAGGTCACCAAAATGGTAACCGTTACGTCAAGGGAGAAAACAGAGCTGCTCGCCGCGCTGACTGGCGAGTGAGCCCTGGAAATCGCTGCTCATCGGTCGCACTCGTGTTCTCTGCCACTGGCCGGACAGCCGGTATTCATCCCAGCGGCCGAGTCCCGAGTGCGCCGTGGCGCGGCCAGAGAAGTCGATGGCGCTTCGGAGTCGTCGGTAAATCCTTGGCGACTACCCGCGGCTATCACCGGCGACGCAGTTGGTCGCAGGGCAATTCGGTGCGTTACCGATTCGCCCCTGCTGCGTATGTCAAAAAAGCGCCTTCGCGGCCCACGACGGTCGCAAGGGCGGCTGGTTCTCCGCTCGGGGTAATTCGATTTCTCTAGAACAACAGCTTCAGGGCGACCTGAACGTTTCGTGGAAGACCCGCGCTGCTGATGGTTCCGAACGTCGCCGTACCGAAGCCTGCCGCCGGGGCGGCGAACGGCGGAGTGTTGGTGAGGTTAAATGTCTCGAACCGGAATTGAAGCCGCATTCCTTCTTTGGGGACGAACTCGCGGTGAATCGCCAGGTCGAGCGATCTTCGGCCAGGCGCATGCAA
>JANYJN010000569.1 GCA_025358475.1 Candidatus Solibacter sp. | reverse complement strand
ATCCGCGTTCATCTGTGTTTATCGGCGGCCCAAGATGTTAGGTTTCTGTCCGACTCGGACAAATCTGAGTTGCGCGTGTCTTTAGAATCAAGTATTCAACTGGCCAATGTGTCAGAGTCTGACATCCAGAGCGCGCCGTGTGCCAATGTTTGCCGAACGGGGAGGGCGGGCCACCCCCTCATTCGCCCTGTAAATCCATCTTACTGCGCTGGTACGAAGGTGATGCAGACAGGGGCGAAGGCATCCAGCGTGGCGCCGGTAGGAGTCAGCTTGCCGGTCTTGGCGTCGATGCGGAACACCACCACGTTATCGGAATCCTGGTTGGCGGCAAACAGATAGGCGCCCGTGGGGTCGATGGCGAAGTTGCGCGGCGTCTTGCCGCCAGAGGGGGTGCGCTCCACCGCCGTCAGTGTGCCTTTGCCGGCATCGATGGCGAAGACGGCGATGGTGTTGGCGCCGCGCGTGGAACTGTAGACGAACTTGCCGTTGGGGTGCACGGCAATTTCGGCGCCGCTGATGTTAGCCCCCATCTCGGCGGTGGGCATGGTCTGTAACTCCTCAAACTTACCGCCATCATAGCGAAAGGCGACCACGCTCGCCGTCATCTCCGTCATGACATACGCGTAGCGGCCGTTCGGCGTGAAGGCTAAGTGGCGCGGACCGGCGCCCTGCGCGATCTTGGTGTATGGCGGATCGTTCGGGGCGAGACCGCCGACCTTGTAGGAGAGAATCCGGTCCAGCCCGAGATCGGCTACGTAGACCGACTTGCCGTCCGGCGAGAGCACCGTCGAGTGGGCGTGCGGGCCCGCCTGGCGCTCGGGATTCACGCTGGACCCCTTATGCTGCACGAAGGCGGAGGCTTCGCCCAGCGTGCCATCGTCGTGCACCGGGTATTCGGCCACGCTGCCGCCGCCGTAGTTGGCTGCGAACAGCCATTTGCCGGATGGGTCGAGGGCCAGATGGCAGGGACCGTCGCCGCGCGAAGAGACGGTGTTCAGCAACTTCAACTGGCCGGTCGTGGTGTCCATGGCAAACGCGCTGACCCTGCCAACTCGCTTGCCTTCGAAGTTAGAACTTTCGTTGACCGCATACAGGAACTTGCGGTTCGGGTGGACGGCCAGAAACGACGGGCTGGCGGTTTCACCCACCAGGCCGATCGCGGTGACTTTCCCGGTGGCCGGATGGAAGCGCCACGCGTAAATTCCCTGGCTCTTATTAGGTCGCGTGTAAGTGCCGACATAGGCGATGTATTCGCCTTTGACGGGCTTGGCGGCCTTGGCGGGTTGCGCGAACCCGCTGGGCAGCAGGCAGGCGAGCGCCGCCAGAGATAGGAATATCCTGGAAATAAGTTTCATGGTTACTTGGCCCCCGATTCCGGAAGAGTGTAAAAGTCGTAAGCGATGCGCCAGGTGAATTCCTTGCCGGGCTCGATGCGCATATCGATATAAGCTTCGGGACAGACGGTGGAGCGGATGGACCAGAAGACCAGTTTCGCCAGCGGGCGGTCGGAGGTCTGGCGAACGCCGGCGTGCGCCCCTGTGTTCTCCACCCGGATGTCGTAGTCAATCGGCGTGTTGCCGTAGCCTTCCAGCGCAGTGTATACCGACTGGCCTTCCTGCAACTCCTTCAGGTAAGTGAGTTCATTGCCGCGGGTTTCGGCGAGCCCTTTGAGATCTGCCGCGGCGCGCACGGCGAAGGGGAACTTGACGGTGAAATCGGGCCCGGCGGGCCGGCCGTCGATTACGTAGAAATTGTGTTCGTAGACGCTGGTTTCAATCGCTTTGCCGCCCGTGTTCTTGAGGCTGTGCTCCAGCACCAGTTGCGGCTTGCCCGCGGTCAAGCGCACGGTTTTTTTATAGAGGTAGGCGTAGCCCGCCGTGGCACGCAATTCCTGGGTGAATTCGACGCGGTCGGGAAACTGCTTGACGGTCCACTTTCCGGGATCGGTAATTTCGTAGGTCTTGAAGTGCTCGAAGGCGCGTTCCTCGGGCTTGCGGACCGCACCGACGCCGATCTTGACAAAGCTCTCGCCGGGCTTCACGTCGTTGTAGCCCAGGCCCAGGCCGGCAGAGAGAAACTCCTCTACCGGGCCGAGGATGGAGTCGTGGCGGTTGGGATCGTAGCGGTCGAACCACTGGCCGAAGTAGTTGTGGCCCTGGAATTCGAGGCTGGCGATCTGGCCGGACCAGTCGAAGCGGGTGGCGCGGTAGTAGCCCTGCCGCGCGTCGGGTAGGTAGAGTTTGGCGCGCACGCTTCCGTTGGAGATTTCGGCCTGCGGAAAGCCGGCGGCGGCCAGAGCGGCGGCGGCCAGCGTGAATAGCATGGGAAGTTTCGTCATCGGAAAACTCGAATTGCGGCGAGCCGTAGCGTATTGTCGCAGGTTTCGCGCCAGCCATGTACTCGCGGGCCGCCATGCAAACCGGGGAACCGGGGACGGGACCTAATGCACTCTCGCCGAATTGACGCGGAATGGAACTCTTTGCTATCACTGTAAGTTGATCCATATCCGCCCCCTCCGCTTCGTCCTCATCTTCGTCTGCTGCCTGCTGATCGGATTCGGCGCGCTGATCACGCCCCAGGTGCAGTCTGTCGATAGCAAGTTTTCCCGCGCGCTGGTGGGTGTCTCGCACGGCCTGCTGCGAATGTTTGGCGGCCACGCCACGCGGGACGGCGCGATTCTGCGCGCTCCAGCCGGTTTCGCGGTGGAGATGCGCGACGGCTGTAACGCGGTCAACGTCACCATTCTCCTCTGCTCCGCGGTCTTCGCCTTTCCGGCTCCCTGGAGGATGAAAGCCGCCGGACTTCTGGCCGGGATCGCGATCATTCAGGCGGTCAACATCTTTCGCTTCATTACCCTCTTTTATCTGGGCCAGTACAGCATGACCTGGTTCGATTTCGCCCACTCCTACCTGTGGGAGAGCCTGATTATGCTGGACACCATGGTGGTCTTCTGGTTCTGGGTAACCCGTGTTTTGCGCGCCGGCGCCGCCCCGCATGCCGACGCTTAAGCCGCAGACCCGCTTCCTGCTGCGCGGTTCGGCCCTGATGGTGGGCCTGCTTAGCCTCTGGTGGTTCCTGCTGCTTTCTCCCATGCTCTACATGTTGAAGGACGCAGCCGGAGTGTTTTTGCTCATCCAGGAAAACCCATCCGGCGACTGGACTCTACGCGTGCCCCTGGAAAAGACCCTGCCCGCGACGCCGCAACAGCCGGTGGCGCAACAGGTTCATTCCATCGATTTCGACATGCCGCGTAGCGACCTGATCGCCTTCACCTTCAGCCTCCCGGTCTATTGGGCCATCATTCTGGCTGCGCCGGGTGGGCGTCGAAACCTTGGCCCGCTGCTGGTGGGGACGGCTGTGATGGCCGCGGTCGAGTTGGC
>JANYJN010000564.1 GCA_025358475.1 Candidatus Solibacter sp. | reverse complement strand
ATGGTAAAGTGAGGATTAGGCCCTCCTCGCCCATGTGTGGAATTGCAGGATTCGTAACTGTTCAACCGTCCGACTCTCCCTCGATCCTCGAGCGCATGACGGACACCATCCGCCACCGCGGCCCCGATGATTCCGGTTACTACCGCGACCCCTGGGCCTCCCTTGGTTTCCGCCGCCTTGCCATCATCGATGTCTCCGGCGGCCACCAGCCCATGGCCAATGAGGACGCATCCCTCTTCATCGTTTTCAACGGCGAAATCTTCAACCACGCCGACCTTCGCCCTTCCCTTGAGCAGGCCGGCCACCGCTACACCAACCGCTCCGACACCGAAACCATCCTCCACTCCTATGAGCAGTACGGCCCCGAATGCGTCCTCCGCCTCCGTGGCATGTTCGCCTTCGCTATCTGGGATAAGAATTCCCGTAAACTCTTCTGTGCCCGGGATCGCCTGGGTAAGAAGCCCTTCTACTACTACTGGGATGGCCGCACTTTCGCCTTCGCCAGCGAAATCAAAGCGCTCCTCGAACACCCCTCCATTTCTCCCCAATTCGACGAGTCCCTCCTTCCCGAATACCTCGCCTTCGGATATGTCAGCGATGACCGCACCCTCTTCCGCGGCATCCGCAAGCTCATGCCCGGCCATCACCTCACCCTCGACATTTCCTCCCCGTCTCCCCAGCCCGCCATCCGCCAATACTGGGAGATCCCAGATCCCCAACCGGAAGTCCGCAGCGATTCCTCTTGGATCTCCGAGTGCCGCGACCGCCTTGAGCAGACCGTCTGCATGCGTCTCATGAGTGACGTCCCTCTCGGCATGTTTCTCTCCGGCGGCGTCGATTCTTCCGCCATCGCCGCTATCATGAAGCGCAACTTCTCCGGACCCGTCAAGACTTTCGCCGTCGGCTACCGGGAGGCCGAGTACAGTGAGCTCTCCTACGCCCGCTTCGTCTCCCACGCCATCGGAACCGAACACGCCGAAGTCGTCGTCGGTATGGAGGATTTCTTTAACGCCCTCCCGCGCCTCATCTGGCATGAAGACGAGCCCATCGCCTGGCCCTCCAGTGTCTCTCTCTACTTCGTTTCCAAGTTGGCCCGCGAACACGTCACCGTAGTCCTTACCGGCGAAGGCAGTGATGAGATGTTCGGTGGCTATGCCCGCTACCGCTTTTACGCCATGAACCAGCGCTGGCTGCGCTTCTACCGCCTACTCCCCAGCGCCGTTCGGACCGCCATCCGCAACCAGGTCGCCACTACGCCCCTTCTCTCTTCCACCCTCCGCCGCAAACTCCAGCACACCTTCGTCGGCCGCGGAGACGACTTGGAATCCCTGTACCTCGATAATTTCTACTCCGCTTTCTCCGCCGCCCAACAGCGCGCGTTATTCAAAAACCTGCCGGCCGCTTCTCCTTACGCCAACTTCCGCAAGTACTGGGATTCCAAACCCGATCTCCCCGCACTTCCGCGCCTTCTCTTCGCCGATCAGAAAACTTACCTCATCGAACTACTCATGAAACAGGACCAGATGAGCATGGCCGCCAGCATTGAAAGCCGCGTCCCCTTCCTCGATCACGAGTTTGTCGAGTTCTCTACCCGCGTCCCCCAACACATGAAACTCCGCCATGGCGAAGGCAAGTACATCGTGAAGAAGGCCATCGAAGGCATCGTCCCTCACGAAATCATCTACCGCAAGAAGATGGGCTTCCCCACACCGCTCCGCCAATGGCTGCGCGATCCGCGCGCCGCCAACCTCTTCCAGATCATGCGCGCCAAGGACGGCCTTCTCGCTAACTACATCGACCCCGCTGCCCTCGACAACCTCCTCCACCTCCAGGTCTCCGGCCGCGAGGACGCCACCGACCGCATCTGGCGCCTGCTCACGCTCCAGTTGTGGGGCGACATGTTCTTGACCGGCAAACGCGAAGAGCGTTGGGACGGTCTCATGGCCGCCACCCAACCCATCGTATGAAGACCCTCTGGGTTAATTCCAATTTCATGCACCCCACCACCAAGGGCGGACAGATCCGCACTCTGGAAATGCTCCGCCATCTGCATCGCTGGCATGAAATTCACTACGTCGCCATCCAGAACCCCGCCCAACCCGAGGGCCCCGCCCGCGCCCACGAATACTCCCACAAGTCCTATCCCTTCCCCTATCGCGTTCCTTCCAAAACCAGCCCCGCGTTTTATGCCGAACTGGTCCGCGGTCTCTTCTCCGCTACCCCCGTTGCCGTCGAACGTTTCAACCCGCCCGGCATGCGCGCCTTCCTCGAAGATCTCATCCGCAAGGAACGGTTCGATTGCGCCGTCGTCGATCACCTCGCCCCCACCAGTTACTTCCCCGACCTGCCGCATGCCATCTTTTTCCAGCACAACGTCGAAACCGTAATCTGGCGCCGCCACCTTGAGCATGCTGCTAACCCCCTGCGCCGTGCCTACTTCAAACTTCAGGCCGATCGCATGTACCACTACGAACGCCGCGTCAGCCAGGCCTCCGGCCACATCGTCGCCGTTTCCCAAACTGACGCCGCCGAAATGCGCCGCCTCTTTGATGTCACCCGCGTCACCGAAATCCCCACCGGCGTCAACATCGAATACTTCCTCCCAAGTAGGACAGGCGTCCCCGCCTGTCCAGGCGAGCGAAGCTCGCCCCCCGCCGCCGACCTCGTCTTCGTCGGCTCCATGGACTGGCTCCCCAACGTCGATGGCGTCCTCTATTTCGTCCGCGAGATTCTGCCACTCATTCGCCAGGTCCGCCCCGAAACTACCCTCGCCATCGTCGGCCGCACCCCCCCGCCGAACATCACCCAACTCGCCGTCCAAGACCCGCGAATTCAAGTCACCGGCACCGTCCCCGACATTCGCCCCTACCTCTGGGGCTCGGCGGTCTCCATCGTTCCCTTGCGCATCGGCGGCGGCACCCGCTTAAAAATCTACGAAGCCATGGCGGCCCGCATCCCCGTCGTCTCCACCACCATCGGCGCCGAGGGCCTCTCCGTCAATCCCCCGCACGACATCCGCATCGCCGATCCCCCGGACCACTTCGCCGCCCAGTGCCTGGAACTCCTCGCCAATCCCGAAATCCGTGCCCGCCTCTCCCATGCCGCCTGGGAAATGGTGAACTCCCATTTCTCCTGGGAGCAAGTCGCCCGCTGCTTCGAAAACATAATGAAATCCGGCCCCCGGCTGCTGTCTTAAGGTGGGGCGGGCTTCGGCCTGCGCGCTGATCTGGCAGACCACGGGACTGGGCCGCAACGTGACTCCCATGCCCGAGGTGGCGGATGGCATGGTCATCGTGATGAGCGGCTATCAGGCGCCCAACCTCCTTGCCCTCCCCTGGGGCCGTGAGGGCGATCTGACCGGGACCGATGCCATCTTCTGGCAGAACCAGCCCGGCAATTCCTATACCCCGTCGCCCGTGCTCCAACACCTCGCCCTGCACAGCGTCGAACGCACGCCGCTTGTCACCCGCAAACTGATGGCCGGCGCCCTCACCTGCATCCTGAAGCCTATAGCACGTCCGTAGCGGCTGGGCCGCTTGAATTTGGGGCCGGGCAAAGCGTACCCTGGAGGAAGGTCAATTGTCTGATGTCACACTTGGAGAAGCCTTATGTCCGCGCAGTTTAAGAGATTCGGCATGGCAGACGCCTACCGGCGCGTTTACACGGCCGTTAACTACCGCCTGCGCACCTTGTCCGGCGGGCGGTGGGCGGATCACTGCCGGCCCACCGATATCGGCTTTCTGATGACCAATCTGTGCAATGCCAAGTGCGTGCACTGCGACATCTGGAAAAATAAGGGCAAGGACGACACACCGTCGCTGGACCAGTACAAGGCCACACTGAACGACATGCGCTCCTGGCTAGGACCGGTGAACGTGTTTTTTAGCGGTGGTGAAGCGTTGCTGCGTCCCGATACGCCCGCGGTTCTGGCCCACGCGGCGTCCATCGGACTGTTCGCCGAAATCCTGACTCATGGCTACTGGGACGATCAAAGCCGCATCGAGAAAGCGGCGCTGGCCAATCCCAGCCGGATCACCGTCTCGCTGGACGGCATCGGAGACACCCACACCCTCATCCGCGGGCGTGAGAACTTCTTCGAAAAAACCACCCGCACCCTGGAAACCCTGAAACGCCTGCGCGCCGAGAAGTCGCTCTCTTATGTGATCCGGCTCAAGACCGTCGTCATGCGGCAGAATCTCCACGATGTGGCCAACGTGGCGCAGTTCGCGGCACGGAACGGCATGGAAGTCTTCTACCAGGCCGTCGAGCAGAACTACAACACGCCGGAGGACACCAGCTGGTTCGAGCACAGCGAGAACTGGCCGGCAGACCCTTCGCAAGCCGTCTCCGCAGTGCGTGGCCTGATCGCTCTTAAGAAGAAGGGCCTGCCCATTAGCAATAGCTTGCAGCAGCTGGAAACCATGATTCCGTATTTCCTCAATCCGGACGCCATGCGCGTCGCGGTCCAACAGCACACGGCTCACCTGAAGTTCAACGTTTGCGCGGCGCTCACCAATATCCAGGTGATGCCGAATGGCGATGTGCTGGCGTGCTACGGAATGCCCCCCGTGGGCAATATTAAAACCACGCCGATTCGCCAGATCTGGCGCGACCGCCCGCAGTGGTGGAAGGGCGGTTGCTGCCTGGAAAGCCGGCTGACTCCCGCCGAGGCCGAGACGCGCGGCCTGGTCACCCTCGGGCCCCCCGGTCCGTCTACATAAGGTAGGACAGGCCCCCTGGCTTGTCCGCTCTTGGCTTGACTACCTTCCCCCATTCGCCACATACGGCGGTATCAGGTAATCGTAGTACTGCCGCGGATCTCCCTGCTTGCCGTCCACCGCGGCCCGCGCCAGGTTGAACGCTTCGCGCGCCGTCACGTAGTGCAGCACGTAGTGCGCGCCGTCGTTATAAGCTTTTTCCATGTAAGTCAGCGCCTGGTCCAGTTCGGGCCCCAGAATTTCGTCCGCGTCTTCTTTAGTGCTTGCACCGTGCGTGTGAATCTTGATGAAACGCCACTCTGGACGTCCTTCCACGTGGATGTTGGCCCGCATCCAGGCGTCCACCCGGCGCGGGGTGACCGGCACTGACGCGTGTATCTCGGCATTTTCCACTTCCAGGAACAGTTTGACGGGCCGCGGACTGGGCACCAGCAACAGCGGGCCTTGGAAGATCAGCAGATCGCCCGCGGGCTGAACTCCCACTCGCAGGGCCACTCCGCGATCGTAGGATTTTGGCCCGTCATCATCCGTAGCCTCGAAAATATTGTTGACCGAAGAGGGCTGCGATTCCACAAAAATGCTCGAAAACGTGTAGTCGGCGAAGCAGCCCAACTCGCGCAGCATGGCAAGCTCCCGGTTGTTTCCGCAGAATGCGTTCCCACGGCTGTTATCCAGGCTCCAGTTGCCGTGGATGAACCCGAAATGGGTTGCCCCGCCGGCGGACTTCAGGAAGCCGAAAGTTTGGAACCACGCGATGGCCCGTTGGAACCGCTCGCGCGCGGATTGCGGCGTGTCGTTGAAGTGGTGCAGGTGCAGTTCGGTTTCGCCGTACCCCCCGGCCACAAGTTTTTGCAGCGCCGTCATGTTGCGCTCCACCGGCTGCTCTCCGGGATAGAACCAGGTGTGCTGCCACGGGCGTCCACCGCTGTCCCGATGGCGATTGGCGATCTTCGGATACTCGTTGGCCCAGCGGTCCATCATGGCCGCATCCTGCCCCGGCTCGAAGTGGTCCACGAAGAAAAAAAAGACGTGTACCGGCGCCCTAACCGGTTTCTCCTGGTGGAATAACCAGCTCACGTATCCCGGCAGCCAGATGTAGTATTTTCGCGTGACGATGCGGTATCCCCAAGCGCCAAAATACAGCACCAGGAGCAGCAGGATGATTCGGCGGAGCAGTCGCACAGTAACTTCATTGGAACATACCCCCAA
>JANYJN010000563.1 GCA_025358475.1 Candidatus Solibacter sp. | reverse complement strand
GCTAGTGGCCGTTCCCAAGACGACTTCGGTTTCCCAGTTCTGAATATCCACGCCAATGGACAGAAATCGCTCCTCGTTCAATTCGAGGCGGACGCCGGGGCGACCGCCGGTACCGGGGCCGCTCCCGAGGTCCACAACCAGCCCCTGACCCATAAGTTCCGCGATGATGCGGGAGACGGACGCTTCGGAAAGGCTTGTTCGGCGAGCGAGTTCAGCGCGAGAGAGCTGGCGGTGCCGCCGCAAAACCCGGAGCACCGCCGCACGGTTGGCTGCTCGGACTTGGCCGAGGCGCAAAACGCGGCGCGAATGAGGAATACGTTCCATACCCGGCTTTCTTGCACTTTACAAGGAAGAAACCTCATCTTAAAACATTTTCATTGCAAACTTCAACTAAAATCCCTTGACTTTGGAGAAGAAACGCTCAATAATCCAATGGAACGAGGTGGGCAAAGTTTTAGGTACTTCCTTTCAGGTTGTTACAAAGTCCTTTTTGGCCTCCTCGATCCAGAAAGTTTCCGGGGGTTTCGCGGAGAAATGCTCATGATCAAGCCAGTCGCTCAGTTAGCCAGAAAGTGCCTCGTCATTCTGGTCGCGGTTACCGCTGCGTTGCCGCTAGTGGCCCAATCGGGTCTCGGTGTCGTCCACGGGACGGTTACCGATGGAAGTCGCGCCGTCGTCGCAGGCGCAAAAGTTACACTCTTGAACACGGAAACCGGAGTCGCGCAAACCGTTCAAACCACGGAGGTCGGCGCCTACTACTTCGGCTCCGTCCGTCAGGCTCCCTATACGGTTACGGTTGAACTTGCGTCCTTTAAGAAGTGGATTGGCACCCTGCTCCTCGAGGTGGGGCAATCCGCGGTGGTGGATGTGGCCCTGGAGGTCGGGAACATCGAAACTGCGGTCGAGGTGACCGATGCGGCGCCTATCATCGAGACGGAGAAGGCGTCGCTCAGCGACGTCAAAGATGCCGCGCGAATCCATGACCTTCCGCTGAATGGCCGGCAGGTTTCCAACCTGTTCAATCTAACCGCTGGCGTGGAAGGCGGCGCCAACGGCGGGAGTCCTCGCACCAACGGCATGAAGGTGGGCTCCACGGAGATGACGCTCGACGGTATCTCGATGGTCGATCGCTTCACCGGCGGCGTCGCGCAGGTCCAGCCGGGCCTCGACATCATTCAGGAATTCCGCTTTGAGACCGCCGGTTCGGACGCAGCATCCTCGCGGCCGTCGTCGATCTCCCTGGTAGCTAAGAGCGGCTCCAATCACTGGCACGGCGACCTGTTTGAGACTTTCCGCAACAATTATGGCGGCCTTATCTCCCGGGCGCGGCAAGACACCTACTCCACGCCATCCAAATACATCCGAAATGAATATGGCGGGTTGGTCAGCGGTCCTGTCATCAAGAACAAAGCGTTCTTCATGTATTCCTACGAGGGCATGAAACTGCGCCAACAGAACTACGCCCAGACCCAGGTGCCCAGTGCTGCCATCTGGAATGGGAACTTCAGTGGGGCCACCGACACGGGTGGCGCAACGTACACTATTTACGATCCGCTGACAACCACAGCCAAAGGCACCCGCACCCCGTTCGCGGGCAATCAGATCCCGGCGAGCAGAATCTCCGCCATTTCCAAGGTCATGCAGGGTATCACTCCGCTGCCGACGGACGCTTCTGCCAATCCATGGTTGACCCCCAACTTCAAGGTCTACTATCCGAACACGCAAGACTATAACACCCATACCGCGAAGTTCGACGGGGTCCTGTCCCCGAAGGACAACGTGTCCGTTCGATGGACCCGTTCAAACCAGGAGAACGTGAGGGCTGGTGGTCGCTTCGGCTTTCCGCCGCTCGGATGTACGGACTGCGGCGGTACAGGCCTTAGCACATTCGGCCTGACTTCCGGCGTTGCCCGTGAGGTTCACGTTTTCAAACCCACACTTCTGAATGAGTTCCAGTTCTCGGTCAACCGCTCGCCGAGCCACCAAGGTCAACTGTCCGACAGCACGAACTGGGCTAACAAGCTGGGTTTGCCGAATCCCTTCGGCGCTACTGGATGGCCGAGTATTTACACCAGCGACTCTCAGTTCCTGTACTACGGGGGCTGGGACGCAGGCAACCCCAAAGATCAAAAACTGACCCAATTCCAGCTCGACGACAATGTCACCTGGATCAAGGGCAAGCACAACATGCAGTTCGGCTTCCGCGGACGTACGGAGCAGAACAATGTGCGTGAGATGCAGCAGGCTCAGGGGAGTCATTCTTTCTACAACGACTGGACCGGCTTGTACGATTCCACCTCTGAGTCGCAGGTCCCCTTCACCGGATCCGGATTTGCCAGTCTGGAACTCGGGCTTCCGTCCTACCTCAGCGCCCAGTACAACCGCGGCTACTTCTACTTCCGCCAGAAAGAGTTAGGGGTGTATTTCCAGGACAGCTGGAAAGTCAATAGCCGGCTAACGCTCAATTACGGGCTGCGCTGGGACAAGTGGACTCCTTATTCCGAGAAGTACAACCGGCTGGTGAACTTGAATATCAGTGGCATCACCGCCAACAACATGCAGGTGATCACTCCGTACAATGCGGCGCTGACGTCCCTGCCCGGAGTCCCGCCGGCCGTGCTGGCAGCTTGGGCAACGCGCGGTTTGACCTCGACTACGGCGAATCAGGCCGGCATTCCGGGCGCGCTCACACCGGGGATCAACCATGATTTGGGCCCGCGTTTGGGGGCCGCCTATAGGCTGAGCAACCGGTTCGTTTTGCGCGCATCGTACGGCATCTACTACTGGACGACGCCGCTGTCCCAAATCCTTCAAACGTCGCGCATCAACGCGCCTCTGAACCTGTCGTTTCAGAACAGTGTAGCTACCCAGAATGGGGCGAATTACGTCTACTCGGTGGCCAGCGCTCCGGCTCCGACCGATTTTGTCGGTCAGGCCACGGTCTCGGCCACGTCGGTGTCTTCCGGTTCGCAGAAATTCACTCCGTTAGACTATCGCAACTGGAACGACGACAGGATGCAAATATGGACCTTCGTGATCGAGCGGGAAGTGTTCAAGAACACGTCCGTGCGGCTGAGTTACATCGGCAACCATGGTAGTGGTCTGGAGCAACGCTGGGCCTACAACGACCCAATCTCGATTTACAACTACCGGGCCTCGACAGGCCTGATCGGACCTACAAACACCGATCTCCTGCGAACCAACCCCAACTGGAATGGCCAGTCAATAGCGCATAACGGGTATTCCAACACGCAGTCAGCGCAGTTGGAATTCGAACATCGCTATTCTCACGGCCTGACCGTCCAGGCGTTCTACACCTGGGCGCATGCCATGAGTACGAGTGATGCAGGCGGCAGCAGTTCCGGAGACGGCAACAACGCCGCCAATGGTTCAAGTTACTCGTTCCTCGTCCCCATGAATGGCCAAATTATCGGTAACCCGAAACTGACCGACGCGCAGCGGCTCAGGCTTGGCTACACCAATTCCGGCGACGTTCCGCCCCATCATGTTCGCTGGAACGGGATTTATGAATTGCCGTTCGGACATGGTAAGAAGATAGGAAGCAGCGCCCACGGCATAGTGAATCAGGTGATCGGCGGCTGGTCACTCGCGTTCATCGGCGAATGGCATAGCGGCACTTGGATGGGTGTGAACTCCGGATACTTCCTCTTCGGCAATCCGGCACTGAGCAAGGGCCAGCGAGTCACCACGAACATCTTCGGCCAACAGCAGCAGGTGTACTTCAAAGGCTACTTCGACTCATCG
>JANYJN010000550.1 GCA_025358475.1 Candidatus Solibacter sp. | reverse complement strand
AGCACCGCGATCACCGAGAGCAGCGGCTCCCAGACCTCGCGCGCCGAGGCCAGCGGCCCCAGGAAGATGCGCAGCAGAAACGCGAAGGACGCCGCCGTGGACCCCACCGAAAGGTACGCGGTCACGGTGGTGGGCGCGCCTTCGTAGGCGTCCGGCGCCCACATGTGGAACGGCACGGCGGCGATCTTGAAAAGCAGGCCGACGGAGACCGTGGTTAGCGCCAGGAAAACCATCGGGTCCCACGGCGGACGCTGCTGTATGGCGCTCGCGATGGAGGACAGCTTGGTGGAGCCGGCCATGCCGTACATCACGGAAAAACCGTAGACCAGAAAGCCGCTGGAGAACGCGCCCAGGATGAGATATTTCAGCGCAGCCTCATTGGAGCGCCGGTCGGTGCGCAGGAACCCCACCATCACGTAGAAGCTCAGCGCCATCAACTCCAGGCCGATGAAGAGCGTGATCAGGTCGGTCCCGGTGGCCAGGAAATACATGCCGCACTGCGCAAATAGCATGAGCGCGTAGTATTCGCCGTGGTGTTCGCCCGCCACCTCCAGGTATTTGTACGACGCCATGGCGACAATAACGGCGGCGACCAGGAAGATCCAGTTGAAGAAGATCGCAAAACCATCCACCGTGACGGAGCCGCCGAAGCCGCTCAGCTCTCTAACGCCGTAGGACCCGAGCCACGCCTGCTGCCGGTAGAGCCCGACGCCAGCGAGGATCTCACCCGCCACCACCAGGATCACCAGGAATTTGCGCTGCCGCGGATCGGGGAAAAACATGAAGTCGAACAGCAGGATGCCGCAGGCGAACAGTGCCAGCATCAACGCCGGAGTGATGGAGAATTGATCCGCTGCCGTAAAAAACTGGCTCATGTCCATCACTGGCCGCCTCCCACGCGCGAGCGTTGCGAAACAATCGAGGAAACCGCTGCCGGCTGAGCGGGCACCCCGCCGCGGTTCTGATCGGAGGCGCGACCGGGTGCCCTCTGGGCGGGGAGCGGTTTCGGGACCGGTACCCCGGCATTCCGCACCCCGCCGTCGAAGTAGCCCGGCCGCACGCGCTCGACGATTTCCGTCACCGGCTGCCGCAAAATATCAAAATAGGGTTTGGGATAGATCCCGATCCAGATGGACCACGCGATCAGTGGCACAAACAGCGCCACCTCGCGCGCCGACAAGTCCGGAATAGTCAGGTTCTTGCCGTTGGTCACCTGGCCCAGCATGGTCCGCTGATACAACCAAAGCAGGTACGCCGCGCCCAGAATCACGCCCGTAACGGCGAAGGCCGCCCAGATGGGGTTGGCCTCGAAGGCGCCCTGCATGATGGTGAACTCGCCCACGAAACCGTTCAACAGCGGCAGTCCGGCCGAACTCAGCATGGCAATCGCGAAGATGATGGCGAACTTCGGCATGACGTGCGCCAGGCCGCCGTACTCCTTAATCTCGCGCGTGTGGCGCCGCTCGTAAATGATGCCGATTATCAGGAAGAGCATGCCGGTAGAGATCCCGTGATTCACCTGTTGCAGCACCGACCCCGCGATCCCGTTGGGGTTCATGGAGAAGATGCCCAGCGTGCAGAAGCCCAGGTGGCTCACCGAGGAATAGGCGATCAGCTTCTTCCAGTCCGACTGCATCAGGCTGACCAGCGCGCCATAGATGATGCCGATGATGGAGAGGATCGCCAGAATCTGCACGATCTTCTGATCCATCGACGCCTTGGGCAATAGCGTCAGCGAGAAACGCAGGAAGCCGTAGGTGCCCATCTTCAGCAGCACCGCGGCCAGAATCACCGAACCGCCGGTGGGCGCCTCCACGTGCGCGTCTGGTAGCCATGTGTGGAACGGGAACATCGGGACCTTGATGGCGAAGCCGATGAAGAACGCCCAGAAGACCCACTGTTGCGTGCCGAGCGGCAGGTTGAGCTTCATCAGGTCGGCGATTTCAAACGTGTAGAAGCCGAACTGGCTGAAGTGCGCGAAGTAAAGCGTCAGGATGCCCAGCAGCATCAGCACAGAGCCCGCTAGCGTGTACAGGAAAAACTTGATGGCCGCGTAGAGCTTTCGGGGCCCGCCCCAGACGCCGATGATGAAGTACATCGGCACCAGCACCAGTTCCCAGAAAACGTAGAACAGGAAAAAATCCAGCGAGAGGAATACGCCGATCATGCCCGTTTGCAAGATCAGGAACATGGCGTAATATTCCTTGACGCGCTCCTGGATGGCGTTCCAACTACAGAGAATCGCGATGGAGCCCATCAACGTGGTGAGCATGATCAGCAACAGGCTGATGCCGTCGATACCGATGTGGTAGTTGGCGCCCAGCGTGGGAATCCACGGCGCGCTCTCTTCGAACTGATACCCGGGATGGTTTAACTGGAAGCGCGCAACCAGGGGCAGGGAAATCAGAAACCCGGCCAAGCCGACCAGGTTCGCCCACAGGCGGATGAGGTCCTTGTTCTTGCCGGGAATTAAGAGCAGGACCGCGAGCCCGGCCAGCGGCGTCAGTAGAATGATGCTGAGTAAGTGCTGGTCCATATGGTTACCGCACGATGTAATAGCCGAAGAACACCAGGACCCCGATGATCACGAAGAAGGCGTACCCCTGCACGCGCCCGGTTTGCAGAAGGCACACCGGGTAGGAGAGCATCTTCACCAGGAAAGATCCCAGCCGCACGGCGCCATCGATGACCCACGTGTCCCACCAGCCCGAGACCGTCGCCGCCAGGCGCGTGAACCATCCGGCGCCGTTGACGCCGCCATCCACCACGTCGCGGTCGAAGGCGCCCAGCAGCGTGCCGCCGCCCTTGCACAGCCCGTCGACGAACAGAAAATCGTAGATCTCGTCCAGGTACCACTTGTTGTAGAGCGTGCGATAGAGGCCGGGGGCCGCGGCGGCGACGCGCTCCGGGATTTCCGGCTTGGTGACGTAGAAATATTTCGCCACCAGGATGCCCGCCACCGCCACCGCAACCGACAGCAGCATCAGCGTCCACTCGGTGGAGGTGGAATGCGCCCCCTCATGGGCCGCTTCCTTGACGGCCTCGCCCGCGCCCGTGGCGAAGACCGGCTCCAGCCAGGTTTCGAAGGTGCGGAACCCTTCGCCGAACACGGTCCAGAGTTTGGGAACGCCCAGCCATCCGGCAAGCACGCTGCCCAGCGCCAGCACGCTCAACACGCCAGTCATCGACACCGGCGATTCGTGAACGTGCGAGACCACATCCGGCGCCACGCGCGATTTGCCGTAGAAGGTCATGTACATCATCCGCCACATGTAGAAGGCGGTCATGGCGGCGGTGGTCAGGCCCACGGCCCATAGGATGGCCGCGCCGCCCTTGGGCGAGCTGAACGCCTGCCACAGGATTTCATCCTTAGAGAAGAATCCAGCCAGTCCCGGAATTCCAGCGATGGCGATGCTGCCGATCCACATGGTGCGGTAGGTCACCGGGATCTTGTCCCGGAGTGCGCCCATGTGCCGCATGTCCTGCTGGCCGCTCATAGCGTGGATCACCGAGCCCGACCCAAGGAAGAGCAGGGCCTTGAAGAAGGCGTGCGTGAAGAGGTGGAACACGGCCACCCAGTAGGCGCCCACGCCGAGCGCCAGGAACATGTAGCCGAGCTGGCTGACGGTGGAATAGGCCAGCACGCGCTTGATATCGTTCTGCACCAGCGCGATAGAGGCCGCCAGGATCGCGGTGAACGCGCCGATGACGGCCACCACGGTCAATGTGATGGGGGTGAGAGAGAACAGCGCCGAGGAGCGCGCCACCATATATACGCCCGCCGTAACCATGGTGGCGGCGTGGATCAAAGCGGAGACCGGCGTGGGCCCTTCCATGGCGTCCGGCAGCCAGATGTAGAGCGGGAACTGCGCCGATTTGCCGGTGGCGCCGAAGAACAGGCACAGCGTGACGATGGTCAGAGTGCCGATGCCGGCCACTTCCGGCGTGAAAGCCCCGGAGTGCAAGAGCGTGTTGACGTTGGTGAAGCGCAGCGTGCCCAGCGTGCTCAACAATAGCAGCATGCCGATAATAAACCCCGCGTCGCCCACGCGATTGACGATGAATGCCTTCTTGCCCGCGTCGCCCGCCGACTTCTTGTGGAAGTAGAAACCGATCAGCAGGTAGCTGCACAGCCCCACGCCTTCCCAGCCGACGAACAGCAGTACATAGTTGTTCGCCAGCACCAGCATCAGCATGAAGAAGACAAAGAGATTCAGATAGCCGAAAAATCGATAAAAGCCGTCATCATGATCCATGTATCCGGTGGAGTAGACGTGAATCAGGAAGCCGATGCCGGTGACCACCAGGATCATGACGGAGCTAAGTGGATCGAGCAGGAAACCCCAGTCGGCGTTGAAGGTCCCCAGGCGGCCGTCGGCCATATGGAACGGGAGCCCGGCAAGCCAGGTGAACTGAATCACCTGATGGGTGCGCCCGGGCAGGGAGGAAAGCTGAATCACCGCGCCCAGCGAAAAGATGAAGCTCAACAGCACCATGCCGGGGCAGATCAACTTGATGAGCCACTTCAGCCCGCCGCCGTGATGATGTTCGTGGCCATGGTCATGGTCATGGTCATGTGAATGATCGTGATCGGGGTGATGGGGGCCGTTGTCATGA
>JANYJN010000499.1 GCA_025358475.1 Candidatus Solibacter sp. | reverse complement strand
TTACCGGAGGTTTGCCCGGCGTCCCGATCCGCGTGCAGGTCTTTCCATCCGAACTGATCCAGGAAGGCTTGCGCATCTTCGCCGCGGACCCGAGCGCGATCAGCCCGCCGGAGGCGCCCGGAGCACAAAACGGGTGGAACCAGACCGTCTATGTTTTGAATCCCAGGAAGGCGGGTGAGATCGGCATGGTGGAAGCTCCAGGGCAGCAGAACGCGTGGAACCGGCTGATCCTACGGGCTGAACGGGGCGAGCATTCCATCATAGTACTTCGGTGGGAGCGGGTTCCGGCCAAATCCGCGCTTAGGACGCCGGGCAATCGATAGCCGGATTGGCGGCGCACACCCCGAGAAAGGCGGAAGTCCGGCGATTCTGGCGCGCCGCGGACCGTTGCAATTGCCGTCAATTCACCGTAGGACACTACCTGTTCGCCGGCGCGTGCCCCGCGCAATGTTATTCTGGTGGTTTGACCCGCCTAGTTTCGTTCTGTTTGCCACTCCTGGGCCTGGTGGCATCCAACGCCGCTGCCCAGCCCACAGTCCTGTTGGACGCCATGTCCCAGGAGCTAAACCGCAACTTCAATGCTCTCCGGGAGAAAGCCGATCCACCCCCGTACTTCCTGAGTTACGAGATAACGGAGCAGGAATTCCGCTCGGTGACCGGCACGCTGGGCACGGTGGATTCCTCTACCGGGGGGAAGAGCCGCGCCTTGGACGTATCCGTCCGCGCCGGTACCCCGAAGCTGGACAACTACCACCGGGTGCGTGGGGATCGTGCGCAGTTCACGTCGGGAGCGCTGATCTCCTTCGAGGACAACATCAACTCCATCAAACGGCGGCTCTGGCTGGAGACCGATCGCGCCTATCGTGCGGCGGCGGAACGGCTGATCCGCATCAAGACCAACAGCCAGGTGAAGGTGGCCGAGGCGGACGACTCCGACGATTTCTCCCCGGAGGCCCCGTCCACCTTCGTGCAGGTTCCGGGCAAACTGAAATTCACCGAGCCCCAGTGGCAGGAGAAGATCCGCAAGTACTCGGGCCGCTTTGGGAACTATCCGAGTGTGCTGACCTCGCACGTCACCGTGCTGTGCCAGAAGGACACGCGCTACCTGGTGAATTCCGAAGGTTCGCGGGTGGCGCACGGGCGGGGGTTCGCGCGCGTGACCGTCAGCGCCACGGCCAAAGCGGCGGATGGCACCGACGTGAGTTCGTTTGAGACCTTCGAGGCGGTGGAGGAATCGGGGCTGCCGGAGGACAAGGTGATACTGGCGGCCATCGACCGCGTGGCCAACGACGTTTCCAAACTGCTGAAGGCCCCCGAGGCCGAGCCGTTCGTCGGGCCGGCCATCTTCTCCGGGCGCGCCACGGGCGTCTTCTTCCACGAGATTTTCGGCCACCGCGTGGAAGGCCACCGGCAGAAGGACGAAAGCGAAGGGCAGACGTTCACCAAGAGCGTGGGCACGCAGGTGCTGCCCGGCTTCCTCAGCGTAATCTTCGACCCCACGCGGCGCAAGGCCGCGGGCATCGATTTGAACGGCTGGTACGATTACGACGATGAAGGCGTCAAGGCGCGCCCCATCACGGCGGTGGACAAGGGCGTGCTCCAGACGTTCCTGATGTCGCGCTCTCCCATCAAGGGGTTCCCGCAATCCAACGGGCACGGGCGGCGGCAGCCTGGGCTGGAAGTGGTGTCGCGGCAGAGCAACCTGCTGGTGGAATCCAGCAATGCGGTTCCGGAGGCGCGGCTGCGGCAGATGCTGCTCGACGAGGTGAAGAAGCAGAATAAGCCGTACGGCCTGTATTTCCGCGATATCATGGGCGGGTTCACCACCACGCAGCGCACCGGTTTGCAGGCCTTCAAGGTGATTCCGGTGATTGTCTACCGGGTGTACGCAGACGGGCGTCCCGACGAACTGGTGCGCGGGGCGGACATTGTGGGCACGCCCTTGGCGAGCTTCTCCAAAATACTGGCGACGTCGGACAAGCAGGAAGTCTTCAACGGCTACTGCGGCGCGGAATCGGGGAGCGTGCCGGTATCCGCCGTGGCGCCGGCCATTCTGGTGTCGGAGATCGAGATCGAGAAGAAGACCAAGGCGAACGACCGTCCGCCGCTGCTGGGCGAGCCGACCAGCATGGAGAACAACCAGGGAGGCGCGAAATGAGACGGCTCCTGCTAACGGCGGCGGCGGGACTTTGCGCGCTGGGCATGCTGAGCACGCTGCGCGCGCAAGCGCCTGCCCCCGAGCCGATTTTCCAGGCGATGCGGGATGAGATCGGCCGCGCGCGCAAACTCTCGCTGCCCAATCTGGAGGCGCCGTACTTTGTCGAGTATGTGATCGACGAAGAGGAGAACTTCTCCGTATCGGCGACGCTGGGCGGCTTGCTTTCGCGGCGCAAGGAACGCTTCCGCTCACCCGATGTGCACGTGCGCGTGGGCGATTACAAATTCGACAACGGCAACTACATGGGCTCGGGCTTGGGGGGCGGGTCGCGATACGATCTGGCGCGGTTTCCGCTGGAGGATTCCTACCCGCTGCTGCGGCGCTACTTCTGGCTGATGGCGGATTCGGCGTACAAATCCAGCGTGGAAGCGATCTCGCGCAAGCGGGCGGCCATGCGCAACATGCAGCAGAACGAGGAGCTCGCCGATTTCGCGCATGCCGAGCCGGTAAAATCGATGCGGCCTCTCAAGCGCCTGGTGTTGGATGAGGAGCAATGGGCCAGCCGGGTAAGGGCGTTGTCGGCGATTTTCACGCAGTATCCCGGCGTCAGGAACTCGGACGTGGAACTGAACGCCAGCGATGGCGGCTTGCTGCTGGTGAACTCCGAGGGCAGCGAGGTCCGTGAACCGGAGAGTGTGGCGTTCGTGCGGGTGCGCGCGGTGGCGCAGGCGGCCGACGGGATGAGCCTGCGCGATGCGGTGACGTTCCACGCGGTGGATGCCGCGCATCTGCCCAGCGAAGCCGAACTGCGCCGCGGCATCGGTGAACTGGCGGACAACTTGGTGGCGCTATCCAAGGCGCCCAAGGGCGAGGATTACAGCGGTCCGGTGCTCTTCGAGGGGCAGGCGGGCGCGCAGGTTTTCGCCGAAGTGCTGGCGCGGAACCTGGTGCTCAGCCGGCGTCCAGTGGCCGAAGCCGGCCGCGGCGTGTGGCCGCAGAGCAGCGAGCTGGATGGACGCCTGGGGGCGCGCGTGCTGCCCGATACCATCGACGTGGTGGATGACCCGACGCAGAAGGAATGGCGCGGCCGTGCCCTGTTCGGCAGCTACGCGGTGGATCGCGAGGGCGTGGCGCCGAAGCCGCTCCGGTTGATCGAAAAAGGCGTACTGAAGAACTACCTGTTGACGCGGCAGCCGGTCCGCGGGTTCGAAGGCTCCAACGGGCACGCCCGCCTGCCGGGCAGCTTCGGAGCCGGCGCGGCCGCGACCGGCAACCTGTTCGTGAGCACGAGCGAGCCGGTGACGGTTGGCGAGCTGAAGAAGAAACTGATCGAGCTGTGCCGCACGCGCAACAAGCCGTACGGCATCATTGTGCGCAAGATGGATTTTCCCTCCACGGCAAATATGGACGAAGTACGCCGCCTGATGAGCGCGCAACAGGGCGGCCGGCCGGTGAGCCAGCCGATCCTGGTCTACAAGATCTATGGGGACGGGCACGAGGAACTGGTGCGCGGCATGCGTTTTCGGGGGTTCAGCGTGCGTTCGCTGAAGGACATCCTGGCGGCGGGCGACGATAGCGCCGCCTTCGAGTACATGGACAATGGCTTGCCGTTTGCGTTGGTCGGCGGCGCCGGCTTCACGGCGGCAACCTGCGTGGTGGCCCCCTCCATCCTGATTGACGATCTGGAATTGCATCCGGTGGAAGAAGAGCTGCCGAAGTTGCCGGTGGTTTCCGCGCCGGAGATGACGCGGTAAGGGTAAGCCAGGTTGCGCCTGCTGGGCCGGTACATTTTTCGCGAGATCTTCTCGAGCGCGGTGCTGGGCACGCTGCTCGCCACCTTCATTCTCTATCTGCGCGAGGTGGACCAGGCCTTGGAGCTGCTGGTGAAAAGCAGCACGGCGAACACGCGGCTCGTGCTCCAGTTGTTCGTCCTGGCGATTCCCCACGTGCTGCCGTTCACCATTCCGTTCGGCGTGCTGGTGGGCATCCTGATCGGCCTGGGCCGGCTGGCGGCGGATGGGGAGATCACCGCCATGCGCGCGGCCGGCGTATCCAGCCGCAAAGTGATTGCGCCGGTGCTGTTGTTCGCGGCCTTGGGCACGGGCATCGCCATGCTAGCCACGCTGCGGCTGACGCCATATTCGTGGCAAAAAACCACCGCTATCAGGAATCAGTTGGAAGCTACGCAACTGAGCGCCGATATTACACCGCGCGTGTTCGTGGAGAATTTTCCCAACACGATCCTTTATGTGGGCGACGTCCGCAGCGGGGTGTGGCGCAACATCTTCGTGGCCGACGTGGCGCCGCCGGAGAAGCGTATGAGCGGGATGCGCGACAAGGCGCAGGGGCCAATGATTACCGTGGCGGAAGAGGCCATCGCCGTCCCGGACTTCAGGGACAATCGCATGCAGCTCACGCTGCGCAATTATTCCACCCACGAAATGAGCAAGGACCAGATAGCGCGTGACACCGTGTCGCCGGCCGGGCAGCAGGCGCTGGATGCGGCGCCGCCTTCCGTGGCTCCGCTGCGCTCCGTGGGTATGGGCACGCGCCAGTTGATGGCCTACCCGCGGGGCAAGCCGGATTGGATCGAGTACCAGATCGAGCTGCACCGCCGCTTCGCCATGCCCGTGGCGTGCCTGATGCTGGCCATGGTGGGGATTCCGCTGGGCATCGCCACGCGCAAGGGCGGGCGCGCCTCCGGCTACGTCAATGCAATCTTCGTGGCGTTTTTCTGCTATTACCTGGCGTTCGTTTCGCTGCTCGGCCTGGCGCGCCAGAAGACGCTTCCGGTGCCGGTAGCGCTGTGGCTGCCCAACGCGGCGTTCTTCGTGGCGGGGCTGATTTTTCTGGCGCGCCTGGAAAAGCCGGGCGACAGCGATTTCCTGGGCGACCTTCGCGCGCGGGTGGCGGACCTCTTCAGGGCGTTGAAGGCCCGGGTGGCGGGTCCGGATGGCTCGGGACTGGCCGGCTGGCGGCTGCCCCTGTTGCCGCAGTTGGTGGATACCTACATTCTGTCGGCATTCCTCACCTACCTGGTGCTAATTCTTAGCAGCTTTGTGTCGCTGGTACTGGTCTTCAACTTCTTCGAACTGATCAGCGACATGCTGCGCAATAACATCTCACTGTGGAAGATGTTCACGTACCTATTCTTCCTGACGCCGCAGTTAGTCTACGACTTGCTGCCGCCCAGCATACTGGTGGCGGCGCTGGCGGCCTTCGGCGTGATGAGCAGGCAGAACGAGATTACGGCATTCAAGGCGTGCGGGGTGAGTTTGTACCGCCTGGCGGCGCCCATCCTGGTGGGCAGCACGCTGTTGAGCGGCGGATTGTTCGCTTTCGATTTCTACTATGTGGCGAACGCGAACCGGAAACAGGACGCCCTGCGCGACGAGATCAAGGGCCGTGCCACCCAGACTTATCTCCGGCCAGACCGTAAGTGGATCATGGGTTATAACTCTTCGCGCATCTTCAACTACAAATATTTCGATAAATCCGGCGGAGAGAGCGCGATGAACGAGGCCAGCGTCTTCGAACTGGAGCCGAAGACGTTCCGCCTGCAGCGCCAGATCTACGCCCGCATGGCCCACTGGAGCGTCCAACTGAAGACCTGGGTTTTCGAGGACGGGTGGACCTGCGAATACAAGGGCGCGTTCTGCAATGTGTACACGCCGTTTCAGGCCGCCACGTTTCGCGAGCTGACGGAGCCGCCGGAGTATTTTCTCAAGGAAGCGCTGCAGGACAAGCAGATGAACTTCCTGCAACTGGACCGCTACATACGGGACCTGAGGCAGAGCGGCTTCGAAGGCACGGTTAAGCTGCAAGTGCGGCTCTACCGGAAGTTCTCGGTGCCACTGTTCGGGCTGATGATGGCCATGATCGCGATTCCGTTCGGCTTCCTGGTGGGCAATCGCGGCGCCATGGCGGGGGTGGGCCTGAGCATCGGCATCGCGGTGGGGTATCTCGGCATCGGCCAGTTATTCGAGAAGTTAGGCGACGCCGGCCAGTTGCAGCCGGTTATGGCCGCCTGGGGCCCGGACGTGGTCTTCGCCCTGGCTGGGGCTTACTTGTTGCTGCGCATACGAAGTTAGCGCGGTTAGCTTGCCTTTGGATGCAAGATCCGGTTGACATGGTCCGGATCTCGGGCGATGAGTGTGTCAGATAGGCGCGCGTGGGTTGGTCCGGTTCCGCGCGGCCCTGCTCCCAATCCCGCAGCGTACCAAGGGGTATGCGATAGCGGGCGGCGAATTCCTCTTGGGTTAGCTCCAAGGCACGCCGGATGATTTTCGCCTGTGGTGTCCGCCGCATTCGCTTAATGTCGGTTCCGGTAAGCGGCTGTGCGTCGCGGTCCGCACGCGCGGCCCGCTCAATAGCGGCGGCGGTCATCGGCCGGGGTGGACTAAGTGTCCTCACGCCATGAGATTGCAGGTTGGCATCGGCTTTGGCGTCGTCCCATTCGAATTCCAATTTCGTGATACTACGGGATACCAGTAGTGTTGTCAAGCGATATAGTTCCGCGACTTTCGGCGAGTTTCCGCCAGTTGCCCGAGACACCACGCCGCAAACGGTGAAGGGCGGCGACAAATAACGCTCCCGGTCCCCCCCAGTATGGGGCTACCGCCGCGGTAGCGTCGCGTCGGGTGGGAATACTCTTAGTGGAGTGTGCAGCGTGAGAGGGGGCTATTACATTTCGAGCGTGCCGACCAGATCGGCGGCGCGCGCGATGTTCTGGCGCCGCAGGAATTGGGACAGTTCGCTAGCGATCCGCAAGGGGGAGCGCGGGTCCCAGAACGTCGCGGTGCCCACCTGCACCGCGTTGGCCCCGGCGATGAGGAATTCGGCGGCATCTTCGCCGCTGGCGATCCCACCCAGCCCGATCACGGGGATCTTGACGGCACGCGCCGCCTGGTACACCAGGCGCAGCGCGATCGGCTTGATGGCCGGACCGGAAAGTCCGCCGAAGCCGGCGCCGATCCGGGGGCGGCGTGTGGTGGCATCGATGGCCAGACTGATGAACGTATTGACCAGGGAAAGGGCGTCGGCGCCGCTGTCTTCCGCCGCGCGGGCCAGTGGTTCGATGGCGCTGACGTTGGGCGAAAGCTTGACGATTACCGGCCGGGTGGCCACGCGTTTGGCCGCCGCTACTACCTGGCCCAACAGCGCGGGGTCGCTCGAAAAGTAGATGCCGCCGTGCGACGTGTTGGGGCACGACACGTTGAGTTCGTATCCGGCGAGGCCGGCGTGATCGTTGAGCACGCGGAGCACTTCCAGATAATCTTCCACCTGGTTGCCGAACACATTGGCGAAAACCGCCGTGCGCAGGCGGGCCAGCGCGGGCAGTTTGTCGCGGACGAAGGCGCGCACGCCGATATTCTGCAAGCCGATGGAGTTGATCATGCCGGCTTCGCTCTCGTAGAGGCGCGGCGGAGGGTTGCCTTCGATGGGTTCGCGCGACAGTCCCTTCACCATGAAGCCGCCCAGGGCGTCGAGATCCACCAGCTTCTCGAATTCCACGCCGTATGCGAAGGTGCCGCTGGCCGCCAGCACCGGATTGCGCAACGCGATGCCGCAGAGGGTCGCGGCCAGATCTGGCGTCATTCCCCGAAGGCCTCGCCCAGTACGCGTCCGTCGGAGGAGGAAGGCGGCGCCACCCCCATGGCGCGGGCCAGCGTGGGGGCCACGTCGATGCTCTGCACGGGAGATTCGAAGACCCCGGCGGGGAACTGCGGACCGTAAAAGCAGAGCGGTACGCGCACGTCGTAATTGTAGAGCGACCCGTAGGAGACGCCGCTTCGCTGCCCGTAATCCTCGACATACTCGGGATGGTAGGAGAGCATCACGTCGCCGGAGCGGGTGAGGTGGAAGCTGTTGCTGAAGCGTTCCCGCCAGCCGTCGTTGGTGGAGCAAAACCCGCCGGCGGTGTAGAACCCGGCTACGGCGGGATGCTGGAGCGCGGCGTTGCCGGCGGCCAGGCGCACCGGTTCGGGGTCCCAGGAGCCGCTGGTATCGAGGTAGAGGAAGGGATACACGTAGCGCGTCACGCGCCCGAGGCCGCTAGAGAGCAGGGCGCGGTCCACCATCTGGGCCACGCTCTCGCCGGGTACCGCCATGCGGGCGCGGCTCTCCGGGGTGGGAGCGGGTGGCGCGCCATGGGCCCCGGCCAGCACCAGATTGAACGCGTTTTCACCGGGCCCGCCTTTGAGGCAGCCGAGCAGATATTCAAGTTGCCGGTCGAGGTGCAGGACCATCTGGCGCATCAACGGCGAACGGCCGCCGGTTTCGTAACCCAGGCGGGCGGTGGAGCCGGCAATCAGGCATACGAAATCGAACGTATCGCGCTGCCCCAGGCGCTCTTTCTCAATCAGGCGGGCGAGCAACTCGAACTGCGCGGCCTGTCCGAGCGGCGACGCCTGGAATAGATCGAGGAATAACCGCGGATGGTCGGCGTCGTAGGTGAGGGTGCGCAGAGGCGGCGCGCCGGGCCGCGCGCCGATCGCCATCCAAGGGGCGTTGTGGGCGTTGTCCAGGGGTTTCAGCGAGTTGAACTCGACCAGCCATTCGGGCGGGATTCCGAGGGTGGTGAACTGGCCTCGCGGATTCATCCAGAACTGCCGCGCGTCGGGCGTCCCGGCGAACAGCGCGGATTGCGCGGCGTCCATGCCGATTACGAAGGTGCGCGTGTCCGGCGCGGCGGCCACTTGCGCGGCCAGCGTAGTGGCCAGGAGCGCCTCCTGGGAAGCCGGAACAGCGCTCCGGGCGGCGCGGTCATACCAATTATCGGCCACGATGCCATGCTGTGCCGGCCAGGCGCCAGTAGCCAGGGTGGCGATGGTGGAGGCGGAGAAACTGCTCGCCAGATGGCGGCAATCGGGAAAATGTGCGCCTTTCAACAAAATGCGGCGCAGGCCGCCGGGGCCCAACTGAGCGGCTGTGAAGTCGCAGTGGTCTTGTCGCATTTCCTCTAAGAGTACTAGTACCAACAACTTGGGCCTTGGTGACAACCCTGTTACAAGGCGGGCGGAGGCTCCGCCGAGGAGGCTTAAGTTGAAGTGGCGACGGCAAATAGGCATAAAAAAGAGTCTAGCAAAAGGATGCGGTGGTGTTATATTGTTACCATATATACAACAGTTCAATCCGGCTTGGCGTGAGCCCGAGGCAAGGGTTTACCGTCGGGCGAGGCAGGGCCGATGAAAGAGGAAAAAAACGTCCTTGGTCTGACCACGATTCGGCGCAACCGTGGCATTTCGCTCGAACAGATCGCTGAATCCACCAAGATCAGCATACGCTCCCTGGAAGCGATTGAACAGGGCGATTTCCGCAAATTGCCCGGCGGCATTTATACCACCAGCTATATTCGTCAATACGCACGTGCGATTGAATACGACGAGTGCGCCTTGATCGCCTTCTACAACGGCGAAATGGCGCGCGACGCGGGCACGGCGCCCAACGGGCCGAACGGCAAGGGCGGGTACGGCGGATTGGGTCAAACCTCCAGCATCATGGGCTCTTAGGCGCGTCCCGGCGAAAGTTCCGAAACCGGGCAGCGGTTTTGTGGGAGTTGCGCTCCCGCTAGAACTCCCTGACGGCGCCGCGCGAGGCGCTGGTGGTCATGGCGGCGTATGCCTTGAATCAGCCTCTGACATCGCGCGCCGGTTTCTGGAACGGCCATTGCGGGGCGATTCGCGATTGCAGTCTGGAATCCGGTACGGGATCGGGGCCCCGAACGTTCCGGTGCCGAACATCTGCGGAGAATCCAGTCCGTCACTTGCCAACAGGGAGCGGCTGGTCTGGAGATTTCGAGCCAGGAAAGAACGCTCTAATCAAGGGTCAGGTGTCTGGCTCCGGTATCAGTGTCCTTACGAGCAGCACCTCCAGGACTGGGCGGAAACGGGGTTGAGGTTGAAACAGGTAACTCCCGAATTTTCCCTTGCGGCCACCGGCGGCCAGCGCAGCGCCGCCGCCTCGCTGCACAGTGGCGCTGTCCCGCGGGAGCCCCGATTCTGCTGTGGTTACCTGCGGGCGGGTTCAGTAAATGCGTTCGTAGGCGCGTAACGCCCGAGCTCCGCCCTGATGGGCGGTATCCAAGTCAGCGAAAAAAAGACGATGCTTCGCATCGTGAAGGGGTGACGCCGCACCCCTTGCGGGTCAGCGGTACGCTTCGCGCCGATTTCGGACGCCGGTGATCTTGATGGTGTTCTCGCCTTCGTGATCAAAGAACACCCGGTAGTCGCCGCAGCGGAGCCGGAAGCCGGTGAGCGGGGGCTTGAGCTTTTTCACATTGCCGGTGCGGTTGCCCAGGTAGAGGATCCACGCAGTAGAGAATCTGCATGGCGGTTTCGCGGTCGATGGCACGCAGATCGGCGCGGGCTTCCGGCGACCAGATCACCGCGATCCGCTCCGGGGCGGTGTCCTCGCTCACTGACTCAGCCCGAACTCGCGCAAGATCTCTTCGTGCGGAATGCCTTCACCGCGGGCGAGCGAGGCACGGGCGCGATCCAACGCCGCGGCGGTCTCCGGCGTGATCTCTTCCTCTTCCACCGGGGCCATTGCCAGCGCGCGCGCGAGCGGTTCCACCATCACTTCCAGCAGACTCCGCACGGCGTTCAGTTTCTCGGCGGGCAGCAGATCCAGCAACGCGTGGGCCTGCTGGCGTTCTTGATTGAGATTCGCTTCCATGGCTTTCCTCCTAGTGGCTAAAGCTCGGCCATCACCCGGCTGACCTTGGAGCGCTTCACCAGGCTGTCGAGCACGATCACCAGCGCCTTCTGATCCTCATCGGAAAGCTGATCGACCTTCTTGTACAAGCGGTGCAACTCCGGGTTGTGGATGTGGGCATCGCCATCGGTTTCCTTCCTTCCGGCCAACTCATCGAGAGTGACATCAAGGATGTCCGCGATCTTGACAACAGTGCCAAAAAGCGGCGTGGCGTCGCCGTTTTCCCAGCGGGTATAAACGCGGGGGCTGATGCCGAGCAGTTCGGCCACGCGGGTCTGGGTAACCTTGCGGGCCGTGCGGAGCTGCCTGAGCCGTTGGTGAAAGTCCGTCATATTCCAGGGCGGAAAACGTGGAACCTGGCTCATCGTAAAACCTCCTCCAAGATGTCTTGATGAAACTGTCTACTATGTCAGTATACAATATGACATTTTAGTCAGTTGACAGGTTCCAAGGCGACCGGTTTTCATGGCGCGCATCCCCGACGAGGAAATCGAGCGGCTCAAGCCGGGTTTCGCTTCAGCGGCTGGTGGAAGCGCAGGGTATCGAACTGAAGCGGCACGGTGCGGACCTGCTGGCACTGCCTCGGCAGTTGCCAGACTGGGTCATGAAGAGCCGTGGCGTGAGCTTCCGCCATGCGGTCGAACTGCTGCGCAACGAGCATCTATCGCTGTCCGCGCCGGCGCGCATCGTCTCCAAGGGCACACGATTATCTGCCCTGCGGTTAGGAGATCTTGCAGGGAGTGTGGGGCAGGACGGGGACGTGCGCGTACGGCGGATCGGACTGAGCGACGCAGATCGCTACTTCTCGTCGGCGCAGGGGAGATTTACCGCCCGCGCGGGCCGCGCCGCCTATGGTTATGGTTAATCGCGGGTGCTGTTGCCTGGTCCGCCGGATGCGGCGACAACCGTACCATTTCAGTGCGGGATTTAGCTAGAACTCCCTGACGGCGCCGCGGGAGGCGCTGGTGGTCATGGCGGCGTATGCCTGCAATGCCTTCGATACCGAACGCCGGCGCGACGCCGGTTTCCACGCCGCCGCACCGCGCGTTTGCATGGCCGCGCGCCGCCGCGCCAGTTCCGCGTCGCTCAGGTCCAGGCGGATGACGCGCCGCGGAATATCGATCCGGATGGGGTCGCCATCTTCCACCAGCGCGAGCGCCCCGCCCTCGGCCGCTTCCGGCGAAACGTGACCGATGGAGAGACCGGAACTGCCTCCCGAAAACCGTCCATCGGTGACCAGGGCGCACGACTTGCCGAGCCCCTTGGATTTCAAATAGCTGGTGGGGTACAGCATTTCCTGCATCCCCGGTCCGCCCTTCGGCCCTTCGTAGCGGATCACCACGACGTCGCCGGGCTGCACGCGGTCGCCGAGAATGCCTTCCACGGCATCGTCCTGGCTTTCGAAAATGCGTGCCGGCCCGGTGAAGGCGAGGCTTGCCGGGTCCACGCCCGCCGTCTTGACGATGCAGCCGTCCAGGGCGAGGTTGCCGTACAACACGGCGAGGCCGCCATCCTGGCTGAAGGCGTGCGCCACGTCGCGGATGGCGCCGCTCTGGCGGTCCAGGTCCAGGGTGGGATAGCGCCGGCTCTGGCTGAACGGCTCGGTGGTGCGGACTCCGCCGGGCGCGGCAAGATAGAATTCCCGCACGGCGAGGTTGCCGGCCGCGGCGGCGCGCTGAACATCCCACTGTTCGATGGCGTCGCCCAAGGTGGGGGAGTGCACGGTGCGCGCCCCGCGGTGCAGCAGGCCGCCGCGATCCAACTCCGCCAGAATTGCGAAGACGCCGCCGGCGCGGTGCACGTCTTCCACATGCACGTCGGGCGACGAGGGCGCCACCTTGCACAGATTCGGCACGCGCCGCGAGAGGCGGTCCATATCGCGCATGGTGAACGGCACGCCGGCCTCGTGGGCGGCGGCCAGCAGATGCAGCACGGTGTTGGTGCTTCCGCCCATGGCGATGTCCAGCGTCATGGCGTTCTCGAAGGCGTCGAAGGTGACGATGCCGCGCGGCAGGATGCCGGCTTCGTCCTGCTCGTAGTAACGGCGGGCCAGGTCCACGATGCGCCGCCCGGCTTCGGCGAAGAGCCGCCGGCGGTCGGCATGGGTGGCCACGAGGGTGCCGTTGCCGGGCAGCGCCAGGCCAAGCGCCTCCATGAGGCAGTTCATCGAATTGGCGGTGAACAGGCCGGAACAGCTTCCGCAGGTGGGGCAGGCGGAGCGCTCCATCTCGCCAGAGAATTCGTCGGAGATGCGCGGGTCGGCGGCGGCGACCATGGCGTCCACCAGATCCACGGAGCGAAGCAGATCGCCCTGTTGCACCTTGCCCGCCTCCATGGGTCCGCCGGAAACGAAGATAGCCGGAATGTTGAGGCGCAGCACGGCCATCAGCATGCCGGGGGTAATCTTGTCGCAATTGGAAATGCACACCAGCGCGTCGGCGCAGTGGGCATTCACCATGTACTCGACGCTATCGGCGATCAATTCGCGGGAGGGCAGACTGTACAGCATGCCGCCGTGCCCCATGGCGATGCCATCGTCTATGGCGATGGTGTGGAACTCTTTGGCGACGCCGCCCGCCAGTTCGATTTCGCGGGCGACGAGCTGCCCGAGGTCCTTAAGGTGGACGTGTCCGGGGACGAACTGGGTGAAGGAATTGGCCACGGCGACGATGGGTTTGTCGAAGTCCCCGTCCTTCATTCCGGTGGCGCGCCACAGGCTGCGCGCGCCGGCCATGTTGCGGCCATGAGTGGTGGTACGGGAACGATAAACAGGCATGAGTATCTGTT
>JANYJN010000437.1 GCA_025358475.1 Candidatus Solibacter sp. | reverse complement strand
TTCCAATATCCTGGAGGTTCCCTTTATGTCTACGAAAATTCCCATCACGGTCGCCCACGGCGACGGCATCGGTCCGGAAATCATGGACGCCACGCTCCGAATATTGGAGGCGGCGGGCGCCCCTCTCGAGATCGAGACCATTGAGATCGGCGAAAAAGTCTATTTGCGCGGAAATACCACCGGCATTGAGCCCAGCGCCTGGGATTCCCTTCTCCGGACAAAGGTCTTCCTTAAGGCACCCATCACGACGCCCCAGGGCGGCGGCTACAAGAGCCTCAACGTCACCGCCCGCAAGACGCTGGGGCAGTATGCCAACGTGCGGCCGTGCGTTTCTTATCACCCGTTCATCGAGACCAAACATCCCAATATGGATTTGGTGATCGTGCGCGAGAACGAAGAGGACCTCTACGCCGGCATCGAATATCAGATGACGCCGGAAGTGATGTCGTGCATCAAGCTGATTTCGCGTCCGGGCAGCGAGAAGATCGTTCGCTACGCCTTCGAGTACGCGCGCCAGCACAATCGCAAGAAGGTCACCTGCTTCATGAAGGACAACATCATGAAGATGACCGACGGGCTGTTCCACAAGGTGTTCGACGAAATCGGCGCGCAGTATCCGGACATTGAAAAGGAAGTCTGGATCGTGGATATCGGCGCGGCCAAGATGGCGGACACGCCGACGGCGTTCGACGTGATCGTGATGCCCAACCTGTACGGCGATATTCTGAGCGACGTGGCGGCGCAGATCGCCGGCTCCGTGGGTCTGGCCGGGTCGGCCAACATCGGCGAGAGTTGCGCCATGTTTGAGGCCATACACGGGTCCGCCCCGCGGCGCGCCGGGAAGAATTTGGCCAATCCCTCGGGCCTGCTGTTGGGAGCGGTGCTGATGCTGGTGCACATCGACCAGCCCGAAGTAGCGGCCAAGGTACACAACGCGTGGCTGCGCACCATCGAGGATGGGGTGCACACGTACGACGTCTACACCGAGGGCGTGAGCACGATGAAGGTGGGAACCAGGGAGTTCGCGGCGGCGGTGATCGAGCGCCTGGGGCAGAAGCCGAATATCCTGAAGCCGGTCACCTACGCCCATCGTCCCGCGGCGGTGGCGGCTAGGGCGGAGGCGGAGCGGCCCGCCGTCGCCATGGAACTGAAGGGCATCGACGTCTTCGTTTACTGGCCCTCGCGCAACCCCAACACGCTGGCCGATGCAGTGGGCAAACTGGCGGGCAAAGGCTTGAAGCTGCAGATGATCGACAACCGCGGCGTCAAGGTGTGGCCGGCCGGGCGGGCGGAGACCTTCTGCACCGACAGCTTCCGCTGCCGGTTCATGGCGGAAGGGCAGACCGATATGGGCAAACTACTCGAAGTGGTGCGACGAATCGATGGCGCGGCAATCGACATCGCGGTCACCGAGACGCTGCGCAATTTCGACGGCCAGGCGGGGTTCACCCTGGCGCAGGGGCAGTAAGTGAGCGCCCGTCCGCTGGTGGGAGTGATCATGGGCAGTAAGTCGGACTGGGACGTTATGCGCCAGGCCGCCGAGGTGTTGACGAAATTCGCGGTGGATCACGAATGCCGCGTGCTGTCGGCGCACCGCACGCCGAAAGAGACCGTGGAATACGTGAGCGCGGCCGAGGGGCGCGGCATGGAAGTGATCATCGCCGCCGCCGGCGGTGCGGCCCATTTGGCCGGGGTCTGCGCGGCGCATACGCTGCTCCCGGTGCTGGGCGTGCCCATGGAAAGTGCCGCGCTGAAGGGCTTGGATTCGCTGCTTTCGACGGTGCAGATGCCGGCCGGAATACCGGTGGGGACGCTGTCCATCGGCGCCGCCGGGGCACGCAATGCGGCGCTGCTGGCGATTGCCATCCTGGCCAACAGCCGGCCCGAGTTGCGCCAGCGGCTGCGCGAATTCCGCGAGAAGCAGAGCGCCAAGGTGCTGGGCGAGACTCTTCCCTAAGCGGCGGAGCCGGGACCAGTCCGGCCGTGGATTTGACGCAGAGGCGCGGAAACGCGCAGCAGGACGCGGAGTAAGCTTTTTCCCAAAAATTCTCTCAATTTGCCGGCCCTAGACCAGGCCGCCAGAACTTGAGCCGTTGCCCCCCATACCTTATCGTCCGTTTCCGGGATTTTCCGATAAGTCACGAAATCCGCAGATCCGCCGATAAGCCAGGATGTGATCTCTTTGAAGAAACTGATCGAGGCGAACCAGGAGGAACTACTCCGCGGGACGCTGCGTGCGTACCGCGCGGCGCTGGAAGCGATGGGCAACAGCGGGGTGCAGGCTTGCCCGCCGGCGGGCGCACAGTTGCAGCTTGGCCTGTGGAACTTGCAGCGCCAACTGGGGGACCAGGCCACGCCCCATCTGGTGCAGGAAACCGAAGGACTGGTAGCAGCCGAATTACAGCAATGGGGGGTGCGTAGTGCCGAGTACTATAAGGGCAAGACCGAAGAGTTCAAGGAAATCATGATCATCATGGCGCACACGGCGGAAGCCGTCGGCGACCGTGATCAGCGCTATTCCACCCAGTTCACGGAGTTCACCACGCGGCTGCAAACGTTGGCCAGCATGGACGACCTGACCAGGATCCGCGCTTCGCTGGTATCGAGCGCCAACGAATTGCAAGCCGGCGTGAACCAGATGGCGCAGGAAGGCGAGGCCGTGGTCACACAGATGCGCGGCGAACTGCACCAGTACCAAGTCAAGTTGGAAGAAGCCGAGCGGCTGGCGTCGGTGGACAGCCTGACTGGTTTGCAAAACCGGCGGCGGATCGAAGCGGTGTTGGAACTGCGGGTGGAGCAGAGGCGGGCATTTTCGGTGATGATCTTCGACTTGAACGGATTTAAGCAAGTCAACGACACTTACGGTCACATGGCGGGAGACGAAGTGCTGAAGCAATTCGCCTCCGAATTGCGGGGGGCCTTCCGCCCGTTGGACGATGTGGGGCGTTGGGGCGGCGACGAATTCATCGTGGTGCTGGACTGCGGCTTGGAAGACGCGCGCCAGCATGTGGAGCGGGTGCGGAAATGGGTATTTGGGGACTACACGGTGCGCGGCGACGGGACGCCGCGCAAGCTTCCGGTGGATGCGTCGGTGGGGGTGGCGGCATGGCGGAAGGGCGAAACGATCGCGGAGATGTTCGCGCGCGCCGACGCGGATATGTATCAGCAGAAGAAGGCGGTGGCGCCCAGGACTACACCAGCATAAGGTAGGCGTAGATTACCGGGAGGGCGAAGAGGGTGCTATCTACGCGGTCCAGGAAGCCGCCGTGGCCGGGGAGCAGGTCACCGCTGTCTTTGACATGCGCGCCGCGCTTCATGGCGGATTCGGCAAGGTCGCCGAACTGGCCGGCGATGTTGGCGGCGGCGGTAAGGGCGACGGCTTGCCACCAGGGCACACTGGGAATAAATCGCTGGAGGTAGAGGCTTCCCAGTAGTGTGGAAGTGAAAACGGAGGCGATGGACCCTTCCCAGGATTTGTTCGGGCTGACTTGCGGGGCCAGTTTGTGTTTTCCGAAACGGCGCCCGACGTAGTAGGCGCCGATATCGCCCACCCAATTGAGCATGAGGCCGTACATCAGCCAGTGAGGATTTAGTTCGCGCAAGGGGCGCGCGCATTTCCAGCAGCCGAAGACATAGAGGATGCCGGTGACGAGGAGCGCGGCGCGCGGCAGGGCATGCGCCAAGTCTTGGTCCCGCATGACCATCTCCAGGGCGACCACGGTGAGGCCCACCAGGGCTACCCAGGGGGCGTCCCACGACACCAGCAACAGAACGCCGGCGCCATAGCCCACCACGCCGGGAGCGCCGAACCCATAGCCGGCGGCAATCTGGTCGTATTCCCGATAGCACAGGCAGGCGACGGTCAGCAGAACGGCCAGGAAAATCCGCCAATCGGCCCACAGGACGACCCAGGCGACGATGGGGATCAGGCCTAATGCGGTAAGGACACGCTTCATGAGGGGCGGAGCGAAGCGATCAGGGATTCCTCGGCGGGCTTGGCCTCGACATCCACACCCGCGCCGCTGAGGCCGCCATACCGGCGGTCGCGCTTCTGGTATTCCAAGACGGCCTGCAACAGGTCCGTGCGCGTGAAATCCGGCCACAGCGTACCGGTCACGTAGAGTTCGGCGTAAGCGATCTGCCAGAGCAGGAAGTTACTGATGCGCATTTCGCCGGAAGTGCGGATCAACAGATCGGGATCGGGGCAGGAGGCGGTATACAGGCAGGTGGCGATCAGATCCTCATCGATCTTGAGAGTTTGAATGCTGCCGTCCAGGCGCGCCATTTCGAGGATGGAATTGACGGCGTCGACGATCTCGGCGCGTCCGCTGTAATTGATCGCCAGGTTGACCACCAGACCGCGGTTGGAGGAGGTGGCGTCGACCGCCGCATCGAGTTCGCGGCGTACCTGTTCGGGCAGGGCGTCCAGGCGGCCGATGGCTTGCAGGCGGATATCGTTTTTCTGGAGATCGGGCAGTTCCTGTTTGAGGTAGTAGCGCAGCAGGCGCCAGAGGGTTTCCACTTCGGCTCGGGGACGCTTCCAGTTTTCCACCGAGAAGGCGTAGAGGGTGAGCGCCTTGACACCCATGCGCGCGCAGGTTTCCACGGCGGTGCGCACGGGACCGATGCCGGCTTTATGGCCGGCCACGCGCGGCAGAAAGCGGCGTCCCGCCCACCGGCCGTTGCCGTCCATGATGATCGCAATGTGCGCCGGCAGCCGGGCGGGGTCGATGGCCTGCGCCAGATCCCAGTCCTTCTCACCTGGCTGAAGCGCTTCCAGTAAAGCCTTCATTCAGTAATTCCTTATGGTACAACACGGCTTCAGAAATCGCCGACGCCGGTAGAATCTCCGGAGGGTGCTACCCGCGCCCTATGCCGCGCTGTGTACAATAGGGCGCATGATGCGCTGCGCCGTAGGCACGGGGCGCCGCTGCCGGAACCTTTTGAGGAGAGGAAGACCATAATGCCGAACATTTCCATTACCGACGATTTGGGAAAACCCGTCGAGACGGTCAAGATCGATCCATTCCAGCCCTCGTCGCTGCTGAACTATGCGCGCTCGCAGGCGCTGCACCTGATCGTCGCGCCGGATTTCGTCGGGCTGGAGGGCAAAGCGCTGGCCGAGGCGGCGCCCAAGCCGATCCAGTTTCAGGCGACGCTCGGCGACAGGTTCCAACTGGGCACGTCGGCGCCCCAGATCACGCTTACCCCGAACGTGCAGGCGGTGCTGCGTGCGGATGCGGCACATGCGGGGCTTGAGATGACGGGGAGTTTCGGCCTTGCCACCGGTGGGTCGGCCGGCGATTTGACGTTTGGCCTGAACGCTACCAGTAGCGTGACCATTGGGTTCGACAAGGCGTTCAACGGCGCGGCGGTGGAGCCTACGCTGGGCGGCGCGGTGGGGCGTATGCTCTCGGGATTCGTGATTCCGGCGTCTGTGGCCGACCTCGGGCTGCTACAGGCCGGCGACGTCGCGACGGTGTCCGGGCAGGGCAGCCTCAAGCTGACGGGCGGCTTCAATATCGCCGCGCCGGTGAACCCACTGGCCTCGGTGAAGCTGCCGCTGAAGGTGGGAAGCATCGATGTCAAGGATGGGTTGATGGCGGGCGTATCGGCGTCGGTGACGATATCGGGCGGGTACCAGATTCGGGCTTCCGGGCTGGCCGGCGGGGCGGTGGGGCTGCGCTTTCAGAAACAGAAGGGCGCCGCCTTACGCACGGATTTCACGGCGTCCGCCAGCGCCAGCGTGAAGCTGGGCACCACCGATCTGCTGGCCGGCCTACTGGGCGCCATCGGCAAGGGCGACGCGGACCCGAAGCTGCTGGCTGGCCTGACCGAGGCGGAGACGAAGACGTTCAACGCCGCGCTAAAGGAAGGCGTGGATCACAGCCTGCAGGCAGCGCTCGACATGGCGCTTTCCGCGGCGGCGGAGGACGATACGCTCTTCGAGTACGAGATTCAACTGGGCGCGCTCGACTCCGCGTCCACCGGCGCGGTGAACGGCGCGCTGCACGGCGATCTCACGGCGCTGACCGAACTGCAACGGCCCGCCGGTGTGACCCTGCGCAACAGCGTGGTGACGCGCATGCGAAGCCAGGGCGTCACTCTCAAGGTGAATCTGCTGGGAATCGTGAACTTGATTTCGCTGTCGCAACTGATCGGCAAGTGCGAGATCCTGAGCGACGCGGCCAGCGGTGGGGTGACCATCAAGGAGACGGCGCAGAGCGAGCACATCAGCGCCATCACCGATCCGTACGCCCGCCAGGAAGCGTTACGGAAGGCTATTTTCGAATCTGTGCTGGTGACCACGGCGTATCGCGCCAGCGGGGCCGTGGCGATGCCCGGTCTGCACTGCTCCAATTTGCATTTCGTAGTCAATCGGGACACTGACGCGGCGACGGTGCGGGGCTATCTCAACTGGTTTGCGGCGCTGAACCTGATGGCGCAAGGCGACGTGGCCGCGGCACTTGCCGGGTACACCGGCGACCGGACTTCCACCTGCCTGCTGCGCACGGAGTTGGACGACACGGCCTGCGAGAACCTCTTCCTGGCGGGCGGCCAACCGCACGACGAAGCCTACTACCGCGAATTCGGGCGGAGGGCGTTGCGCGCGCTGCTCCATCCGGAACGGAGCGCCATCGAACGCGCGCGCTGCCGCTTCCTTGACCAAGACGCGACGTGGGCACTGGCGGTGGAGACGGGCCCCAGCCCGGCACTGCGCCACTTGATTCCGCTCGACGCGATGGACCCGGCTTTCGACCTGGTACTGGCCGATGTCACGGGCGATCTCGGCGACATCCTGTGGTGGGCCGATAGTATGACGAAGGCGGGTGCGGCGCTGCTCGGGATGCGGCAGTTCCTGAAGGGCCGCGACCCGGTGGGGTTGAAGGACGACCCGGAGTTTCAGCGCAACTGCGCGGGCTTACAGAAGCTCATGATGAGCGTGGTGGCGAAGAGTAAAGCGCGGTTCGGCGAGCCTTGGGGCATGGTGTCGCTATTCTGGTCGGCGGGCTCGCCCGCGGGGGCCTCGGGCAGGGTGCAGGCCGGCAATTGGAGCGTGGCGAGGCCATAGTCTAGCTGACCGTGGGGCAGCCAATCCTGGCTGCAGCCGGCTTTCAGCCGGCGCTTCCGGGCATCGCAGACTCTCGCATGCTTCGAGAAAGCCGCCTGGAAGGCGGCCGCCGGCAAAATTGCCCAATGCCACTTAGTTTGGATGCCAGTGGCAATCCTGCACAAATCGTGGGGCGGACCCCCTGGTCCGCGGCCGGCGCCCTCGTCGGCCTGTTCGCACCCTATTATGATGCTGACCCCAGTGTGCCCTGCGGCGGGACGTGGGGCAGCCAACCCTGGCTGCAGCCGGCTTTCAGCCGGCGCTTCCGGGCATCGAAAACTCTCGCATGCTTCGAGAAAGTGGCGTCATCTGCATAAATCGTGGGGCGGACCCCCTGGTCCGCGGCCGA
>JANYJN010000406.1 GCA_025358475.1 Candidatus Solibacter sp. | reverse complement strand
GTGCTGGTGGGCGCGCTGATCGCGGCCGGAATGCGTCACTTCTATGCGCTCATCTCCTTCGGCTTCTGCCTGTTCGTGGCGCTCACCATTCTGGTGGAGTTCTACAAGGGCGCGAAATCCATCGCCGCCAAAAACGATATGCACCTGCCGCGCGCCGTCTTCGAACTGACGCACCGCAATACGCGCCGCTACGGCGGCTACCTGGTTCATATGGGGATCGTGCTGGCGTTCATCGGGTTCACCGGCCACGCCTTCAATCAGAACGAGGTCAAGGAACTCGACGTCGGCGACACCATGAGGGTGGGCACCTACGAACTGCGCATGGTGAACCTGGCGCAGGGCGACGAAACCAATTATTCCTGGCACCGCGCCACCATGGCGGTCAGCAAGAATGGCGAGTTGCTGGGCACGCTGTCCCCCGAGAAGCGCTTCTATACCGCCAGCAAGCAGGGCACCAGTGAAGTGGGCATACGGGTGCGGCCCAATGAAGATCTCTATCTGAATTTCGGCGGTATGAGCGACGACAATAAGCGCGCCGTGATTCAGGCCTATGTCTTCCCGTTGGTCTCGTGGATCTGGATCGGTACACTGGTGGTGATCTTCGGCACGCTGGTCTGCCTGGTGCCGAGCAAAGTCAAATTGCAGTACGCCCGCACGGAAGTGGTGGGGTATGCCAAGAAAAATGCGACGGTTCAAAAGTAGTCTGCTGATTTTCACCATCGCGGTGGCGGCGCTGGCCCAGACGGCCAGCGAAAAGCCCAATGTGGACGTGCGCCGCGTGGGCCAGCGCCTGCAATGCCAGTGCGGCTGCAAGGATTCCGTGGCCACATGCAGCATGTTGGAGTGCAGCTTCTCCAAGCCCGCCAAGGAACGTATCGCGCAGATGCAGAGTGTGGGCATGAGCGACGATCAGATCGTGCAGGCGTTCATCCGCGATCATGGCATGGCGATCTACCTGGCGCCGCCCAACGCCTTCGGTTGGATCGTTCCCTACGCGTTGGCCGGCTTCGGACTGGTGGTGATCCTCCTGTTTATCCGCAAATACAAGCCGAAGCCGATGGAGAACCTCGGCGTCGATCTCGGTGTCGTCGTCGAGCCGGAAGACCCGGCACTGGCGAAATACAAAGAGCAAATTGAGAAGGACACCGCCAACCTGGATTAGAGGCCTGAATCGTTCCCGTGATTATTGCCATTACCTGCGTCATAGCGATCGTCGTTATTGTGTTCGTCCTCGGGGTTCGGCCCAAGGACTTGCCGGAGCCGGAACCGGTCTCCCCGTTCGCTCACCTGGATGAGCGGAAAGCGGCCATCTACGATAACCTGCGCGACCTGCAATTCGAATATCGCGTCGGCAAACTCTCTGACAACGATTATCAGTTGACCAAGAAAGACTTGCAAAAAGAGCTGGCCGGGGTGATGGCGGAAGTGGATCGAGTCAAGCTGCAACTGCAAGGCGGACGCGGCCCAGCCACGCAGGCCCCAGTGCCGAACTCCAAGCCGGCGCCCCCCCAGGACCCGCTCACCTGCCCGCATTGCAGCGCCCACTTCGGAGTAGAGCTGAAGTTCTGCGGCGAATGTGGCAAACCCATGAAAGCGGTGCCCGCATGAGAAGCCTTACGGACTGTTCCCCCTTTGGTTTGCCCACTATCGCTACAACCGCGGCCGTGGTGGGGCGGACCCCCTGGTCCGCGGCCGACGCCCCCGTCGGCCTGCCGCCTGCTGGCAAGATGCTGCGCGCGTTGTTCCGGCCCCGGGACGGGGGCTTCCCGCGCGGACCAGGGGGTCCGCCCCACCATTTGCGGGGCGGCCTTTTGTGCTTCCTGGCCTGTGCGCCGCTCTTCGCACAGATCACCGGAACGGTGACCAATCAAACCACCGGCAAGCCGCAAGCTGGCGCCACGGTGGCGCTCTATAAAGTTGCTACGCGCACTGGACCCGAGCTGGTCGACCAGGCGAAGAGCGACGCGCAGGGCAACTTCAGCATCAATCAGACCGCGCAGGGTCCGGGTCCCGCCCTGATCCGCACCGCCTTCGATGGCGTCACCTACAACCACATGCTGACCCCGGGAACTCCCACCACCGGCATCGCAATCGAAGTGTTCAACGCTTCCACCCAACCCGGCGGCGCCAAGGTGGAGAAGCACATGATCCTCTTCGAGCCCTCCGCCGGACAAATCGCGGTCAGCGAAACCTTCCTCTTCAAGAACGAAGGCAAGACCGCCTGGAACAATCCCGACGTAGGCACCCTGAGATTCTTCCTGCCATCGGGCGCCGGTAAACCGGATGCCAGGGCCACCGCGCCGGGTGGCATGGCGCTGGGCGCGCCGGTAATCAAGACCGCCAAGCCGGACGTCTTCGCGGTGGATTTCGCCATCAAGCCCGGCGACACGCGGATCGATGTGGCGTACACCGTGCCCTATACCGCGGGCGCGGACCTGGCAGGCAAGGTGGTCAGCCAGGACGAGAACACCTACCTGATCGTGCCCAACGGCGTCACCCTGAAAGGCGATGGCCTGAACGATCTGGGCGCCGAGCCGCGCTCCCAGGCGCACATTTTCGGCCTCGCCGGCGCCGCCTATAAGGTGCAGTTGACGGGAGCGGTAGCCGCCGCACCGGCCGCCGCGGCGCCCGGCGATCAGGGGGGCGAGGCCGCCGACGAGTCCGGCCCACGCATTGAACAGATCATGCCGCGGGTGAATACCAAGACGGTTTCCATCCTGATCGTGGCGCTGGGAATCCTCGCCCTCGGTTTCGCCCTGCTGTACCGCGCCAGTCCTACGCCCCCGCCTGCCGCTTCGCGCCGAGGCCCGCGGGCATGACCAACGCGGTCGACGTGGAGGGTGTCTGGAAATTTTATGGCGACTACCCGGCCCTGCGCAACGTTACGCTATCGGCCGAGCCGGGAGCGTGCTTGGCGCTGATTGGCCGCAACGGCGCGGGCAAAACAACCCTGCTGCGCATGATCGCGGGATTTTCGCGGCCCGGAAAAGGCAACATCTCAATTTTCGGCAACGCGCCCCGCGACACCGCAACGCGCCGGTTGATGGGTTACATCGGCCACGGCATCAGCGTCTACGACGAGCTCTCGGCGCTGGAGAATTTGACGCTGTTCGGCAAGCTTTACGGTCTTGCGGAACCGAAGAAAACCGCGTTGGAGTGGCTGGAGCGCACCGGCCTCGCTCGCGTGAAGGACGGACTGGTTCGCGAGTTCTCGCGCGGCATGCGGCAGCGCCTGGCGGTGGCGCGCGCCTTCCTGCATGGGCCCAAGGTGCTGCTG
>JANYJN010000360.1 GCA_025358475.1 Candidatus Solibacter sp. | reverse complement strand
ACGCAATCGCTTCTGGGGCTGAACCGGCCGTTGCACGCGGTGGTGCACAGCCTGGCTTTCGCCAATCGCGAAGATCTCACGCGGCCCTTTCTCGAAACCAGCCGGTCGGGCTTTCTGCTGGCGCAGGATGTCAGCGCCTATTCGCTGGTGGCGGTGGCGCGCGCGGTGGCTCCGGTAATGACCGAAGGCGGTTCGTTGAGCACCCTGACCTACCTCGGCTCCACGCGCGTGGTGACCAACTACAATGTGATGGGCGTGGCCAAGGCGTCGCTGGAAGCGGCGGTGCGCTATCTGGCCAACGAAATGGGCGAGCGGCGGATTCGCGTCAACGCAATTTCGGCGGGCCCCATCAAGACGGCGTCGGCGCGAGCCGTTAAGGATTTCTCCACCATCCTGGACACCATTCAGTCGCGCGCACCGCTGCGGCGCAATACCGACCCCGCCGAAGTGGCCGACGCGGCGGTGTTCCTGGCGAGCGATCTGGGGCGCGGCGTCACTGGAAATTGTCTGTTTGTCGATGCCGGCATGCAGATCATGGGTTTGTGACGCCATAATAGAGGTTCGAGTCCCAAATATGAAAGTAGAAGTGGTTCTCACCGAAGCGGATATCGCACAGGAGTTCGCCGAGGCAATCGAAGCTCGCGATCTGCCTGAGAAGTTTTTCTTCTGGTTCACCCGCTCGGCCGCGGAATGGGCGGCACTGGGGGAGCACGCGGAACTCTACGGCGGTTTGTGGGAGACCTGGAAAGAGATTGCGGCCACCGCTCCGGAGATGGCCAAACACTTCGGCGGGCGGGTGCCGGTGATCAGCTTCGGAAGCGGCAACGGCGCGCGCGACCGGCTGCTGATGGGCGCGCTCAAGGATGCCGGCGCGGCTTGCCAGTACTTCCCGGTGGACGCCAGCCAGACCATGCTCGAAATGGCCTGTGCGGGGGCCGACGACGAAGATATCGAAACGGTGGGGATCAAGGCCGATATTTCGAGTCCGGTGCACCTCATCTACGCCGCGGATGCGGCCGAGCCGCCGCGCTTGTTCATCATGTCCGGCAACACGATGGGCTCTTTCGACCCGCTGGCGGAGATCCGCTACGTGGCGCAGTGCATGAAGCCAGGGGACCGGCTGATCATCGACGGCGAAATGCACGATGGCCAGAAAACCATGGCGCGGCGCGACAATCCGGCGGCCCGCAAGTTTCTCTCGGCGCTGTTAGCCTCGGTGGGCATTTCGGACCCGGACGGGGAGATCCGATTTGACCAAAAGACGGATTCGCGGCATCAGGGGCTCCACCTGATCACGCGCTCCTTCCGCGCGGCGCGCGATCTTTCGGCCACCGTGGCCGGCGAAGAGATCCAGTTGCAGCGCGGCGAGCATGTCGGCATGAACTTCCAGTACGCGTATACGCCGGAGGCCTTCCGCTGGCTGCTGCACGATCAGGGCGGCCTCGAGATCGTCCAGGAATATTTTAGCCCCGACGCGCGCTTTTTGACCGCGGTCTGCAGCAAGTAACTACTCGGAACAACCATTGGAGTTTCCGCTGGAGCTGGTCATGAGTGTTTGTAGGCCTGGCCGCGGGTAGCCAGCCACCGGCGCAGCCGACTACCGCGTTGGCACGCGACAGGGACGGTAGCCAACCGCCGCGCAGGCTGCCAGCCTGCCCACACCGCACCCGCAATGCCACTTTTGTGTCATGTACCGGCGACCGTGTGTCAGGGGAAGAGATCCAGGCGCGGCACGGCGCGGCGAGTGCGTCGGTATGACCTTCCAATACGCATATTTGCGGGAGGCCGCTCAACCGCTAACCGCGGGATTTAGCACTGCCTGGATGGCGTCCGCCAGGCTGGTCACCAGTTTGTCCGGGCGCGGCGTCTGAAACCGCTGCATGGCCTGCTCCGTTTCCCCCGCGAATCCCCACACTCCCACGACGATTCTGGTTTTTGGGAAACGCTCCCGGAGCTTATGACTGAGCCTCCTGGCGTGGCTAAACGCGAATGGCGGCAGTGCGGAAATACAGAAAATATCGTCGGCGGCCGGTTGTACGAATGCCAGTTGCTGCAATCCGGGGTCGGGTGCAAAAGCAATCACGACACAGCCCGAGCGCTCCAGTAGGAGGGCCAGCATGGCCGCGGTAACCTCATCCGCCTCGTCGCTAGCCGGAATGCAGAGTATGCGGCCGCTGGGCGGCGCAAGTTCCGCATCGCCCGCGGCTTCGGCATCCGCCAGTTCCGGCTTCGCCGCCTTGTCCGGGATTTCCGCCAACATCTCGCGGATACTCAGGAAGAGAAACTGCTCGCGATCCGGGTCGAGCTCGCCCTTATGCCTGTCGTGTTCGGCCAGGGTAAGGGCCGGAACGATCACCGAGTCGCAGAGTTGCAGCAGAGAGTGGCCGGTCAGGTAGCGATCGATCACGGCTCTGGACTCCTGGTCGTCCATTGCCAGAATGCGTTGGTAGAACTGGGCTTCCTCAACCAGGGCCGGTTCGTCGCCCAGCAGTATATGCAGAAACGCGAACTGAGGGACGTAGCGGCCCAGAACCACGACGCACACGGTGAGCGGAGTCGACAGAATTAGGCCCGCCGGCCCCCAAAGGACCGTCCAAAATACGGTAGTCAAAATGAGGGCCAGTGCGGAGACTCCGGTATGTGTCCCATAAAGCCAAGGTTCCACCCAATTGCCGGTGACCAGTTCCAGGATGACGAACAGCAGGAACACCAGTAGCGGACGCATCCAATGGTCAAAGACCGCCAGCGAAAGAATCAGGGGGAGCGCGGCGGCGACCAGCGACCCCACGTATGGCACGATGCGCAGAATTGCGGCGACCGCGCCCCACAAGACGGCATAGGGAACGCCGATGAGGAACAGGCCGGTGCCGCACAGAGCACCGAAGGCGGCATTGACCAGGAGTTGCAACAGAAGATATTTGCTGACCCTGCGTGTGGCGTCGTCCAGGGCCTGCGTCATGACGTTGAGCTGGCTGACTCCCACAAGGCGGAAGAGGCGATCCCGCAAGTCGTTGTGTCCGACCATCAGGAACAGACTGAAAATCAACACCATTCCGAACACTCCCAGGGGTCGAAGGAACGGCTGGATCATGTCGCGCATGGACAGCAATTCGTTGGCGGGCGCTTCCACCACCTGGACTGGAAGGGGACGGCTTGGGACGATAGGGGCGGCGTGCCGCCCCGCCCGGTCGCCGGCCGGCGGGGGCACGACCGGTGCCGGCGGGGTCGCAAGCTCTTTTCCCAGTTCCTTGACGCTGGCGGCGGCCCGTCCCACGGCTCCGGTGTTGGGAGCGCGTATCGCCTCCAGTTTCTTGTGAATGTTCTCCCGGTATTCAGGAAGCTGGTTTGCCACGTCAATCAGGTCATTGAAGATGACCCATCCGGTAGCACTAGCGCCCGCCATTGCCATCCCCATCACCAGGAGCGCCGCGGGAACGCGCCCCAGGCGTAATTTCACCAGCCAGGCGACGGCCGGCGCCAAAATCAGCGAGAGCGTGACGGCATACGCGAGCGGGATCAGGAGTTCGCGGGCGAGGTACAGCACGGCAACCACAACAACCAGAATGGCTATGTTTAGAAGGCCGGGGGAGACAGTTGATTTGGAATGTCTGATCATGGGTGAAGGACTAAACTGGACTTGGAGCCGAATCGGTTGGTATAGGCCCGGGTGAATTCCGCGCCGAAGAAAAAGACCTGGGCCGAGTAGTACACCCACACCAACAGGACGACCAGTGAGCCGGCCGCTCCATAGGTATCGGTGAAGCCGGCCCCGCCCAGATAGAGTGCCAGCAGGAACTTGCCCGCCGCGAAAAGAAGGGCCGTGAATAGGGCCCCGATGGTGACATCGCCCCATTCCAGAGCCACGTTTGGCATCAGCTTGAAGATGAGGGCGAACAGGACCGTGATGGCGGCAAGGGAGATCAGCCACCCGGTGGCGTGGCTGAGCAAGCGGTGCGGATTCGCGGCCAGGTGCAGGTACCGGTCCGCGGCGGACACCCAAAGATTCAGAGCCAGTGACGCCAGCAGGTAGAGACCGGCGCACAGCACGATCGCTAGCGATACCAGCCGGTCTTTGACTACGTTGTATGCGCTGCGGGCATGACTCCAGGTGGGATCGTCAGGAACCTGCCAGACGGTGTCCAGGTCGTCCCTGAGTTCGTTGACCACGGCGGTGGCGCCGAAGAACAAGGTGAACAGCCCAAGCACAGTGGCCGCAATTCCGTGAGGGGACCGGTGGGCGCCCGCCAGAATGGTCTGGATAAACCTGGCGCCTTCAGGGCCTACCATTTTCTGAATCTGCCAGATCAGGCCTCCCCGCGCGGTCTCGGCGTTAAAAGCAAAACCGGCAATGGCCAGCATGATCACCAGGCTGGGGGCCAGCGAAAGCGCCATGTAGTAGGCCAGCGCGGCCCCCAGGCGCGGCGCACGGTCGTTGTACCAATAGCGAACAGTTACGCGCAGCAGCGGCCCGACTTCTCGGAAGGGAATGGAAGCCATGGTCTCGGGCGTCGGGCTACACTGTCACCATGATAGAAGGCCGCCAGAGTGGAAGTCTGTTCACTTGAGCACAATGAGGCGGCCGCTACTTTGTGTGATCGAGTTCCCTGTGGCCGGTTCCCTCACACTGAGGACACGGGCCCGTGCCCCCGCAGTTGGGGCATTGCCCGCCATTGCCCGTCCCCTTGCACATGGTGCATTGGCCCGATCCACCGCAAACATCGCATTTCACCTTATTTTCCGTCACGATGCCTTATATAGCATATAACCGGGCGGACCGGCGGGCGGAATCATACGGAGGGGCACCGCGAAGACCCCGCGCACCCCGGCGCAACGGCGGCACGCTATCGTAGAGTCATGAAAGCCCTGGTAAAAAGCAAGGGCCAGCCGGGACTGTGGCTGGAAGACGTCGCCGCGCCCGAGATCGGCATCAACGACGTCCTGATTCGCGTGTTACGGACGGGCATCTGCGGCACCGATGTCCACATCTACAAGTGGAACGAGTGGGCGCAAGAGACCATTCCCGTGCCCATGGTGATCGGTCACGAGTTCGTGGGCCGGATTGCCGCGGTGGGCTCCAATGTCGCCGATTTCTTCCCCGGGGACGTAGTCAGCGGGGAGGGTCACGTGGTCTGCGGCCGCTGCCGCAACTGCTTCGCTGGGCGGCGCCACCTGTGCGCCCACACCATGGGGGTCGGCGTAAACCGCCCGGGAGCTTTCGCCGAATACATTGCGCTGCCGATGACCAATATCTGGCGTCACCACGAGGGAATCGATCTCGACGTGGCCGCCATCTTCGACCCCTTCGGCAACGCGGTGCACACCGCGCTCTCCTTCCCCGTGCTGGGCGAGGACGTGCTGGTCACCGGCGCGGGCCCCATCGGGATCATGGCCGCCGCCGTGGCACGCCACGCCGGCGCGCGCTTCACGGTGATCACGGACCTCAACCCGTACCGCCTGGAACTGGCCGAGAAGCTTGGCGTCACCCTGGCCGTCGACGTGCGCCAGCAGAAACTCGCCGACGTGCAAACGCGGCTCGGCATGAGCGAAGGGTTCGACGTCGGCCTGGAGATGTCCGGTAGCCCGGCCGCCTTCCGCGACATGCTGGCCAACATGAGTCATGGCGCGCGCATCGCGATGCTGGGCATCCCCAGCGAAGAGATGTCCATCGACTGGCACACGGTGATCTTCAACATGCTCACCATCAAGGGCATTTACGGCCGCGAAATGTACGAGACCTGGTACAAGATGAGCGTGATGCTGCAATCCGGGCTGGATATCTCGCCGGTGATCACGCACCGCTACCATTACACCGAGTTCGAGAAAGGCTTCGAGGCGATGATCTCCGGCAACTCGGGTAAGGTGATTCTGAGCTGGGATTGATCACATCTCCAGCTTGCCCTGGTAGGTGAGATCCTTCACGCGGAACTCGATCTCGCGTTCGGGGAATTTAAGGCCGCCCAGATAAAGGCGGAACAACACGGTCTTGTCGGCCGATTTCACCGCCCGGGGGAAAATCAGGCGCAGCACGGGGTCGGACGGCGTCGGCGGGAAGTGCCCAAGGATCCCGTAGCTCTTCTTGCCGATCAGCATGACCGACTCCTCTTCCATCCGACGGCTCTCGCGCGCATCGCCCAGACCCGCCAAGGTGGGGTAGGTGATGGCCAGCACAAAATTCTCGTCGCGGTGGCCGCTGAGATACTCGACATAGTCCGGGTCCGGTTCCGGCATCGGGCGGGGATTCTTTTTCAGGCGGAGCCGCAGTTCGGCTTCGGCGTGCTCGATGGGCGCCGCGGTCGCCAGAAAGACCACGGCCACCGGCCCCTCGTTGGTTCGCTGCGCCCAGGGGCTCTCGGTGCGGATGGTCTGGATCTGGGCATCGGTCCACGTCTCCGGCGGCTTGGTTTCCCAGAAGGGTTGCGTCAGGAAGAAGAATAACGGCAGCAGCGCGTGCATAATCACAATATGACAGCAATCCGGCGTGGCGGAGCAGACGATCTGGATGCCGTCGCCGCCATCCAGGAGGCCAGTCCCGGTGCGGCCCGTTGGAGGGCAGCCGACTACCTGGAACAGGATTTTCGGGTCGCAATAGAGAGGAATCGCATTGTGGGATTTCTGGTGGCGCGCACCCTGGCGGCCGACGAACGGGAGATTCTCAACCTCGCGGTGGCGCCGGATTTCCGCCGGAGAGGGGTTGCCCGCGCGCTGCTCGCGAGCGCTTTCAAAGGCTTTCGCGGCGGCGTCTTTCTAGAGGTCCGGGAGTCCAACGGAGTAGCCCAAGAGTTCTATAAGTCATTAGGTTTTAAGGAGCTTAGCAAACGCCCGGGGTACTACGATTCGCCTCCCGAAACGGCTATTGTCATGAAGTTTCATTCATGTTAATGTGGCGTTAGACGGGTGATGCCGTCGTCAATGAACATGAGAGATTACCCACCGAGCATCTCTGGATTAGCTGACTCGGCGCGGCAACCTCACTGGGAGGAATTGCCCACTATGGAACGGATCGAACTGGAAGAATTGAAAGCGCATCTGATGGCTTCTAACGCGGCGTATCAAGGCCTGGCCAGCCAACACTCGGAGTTCGCCCACAAGTTGGACGAATTGGAAGCGCTTCCCCACCTGACCGACCAGGAGCAGTTGGAGGAAGTGCGGCTGAAGAAATTGAAACTTAGCTTGAAAGATCAGATGGAAGCGATCGTGAGCCAGTCCAGGTCTCAGCAGGTTGCTTAACGTCAGGTGCGCGCAGCCAAGGTAGTTGCGTAGTTTTTCCTGCCCGGTCCCGCTCGCGGGGCCGGGTTTTTCGCTTTTGGGGCTTATGCAGACACAGGACGACGAACCGATTCGTATTCCCATCACCGATGTGTTCGACCTGCACAGCGTCCCGCCGCGGGACGTACGCGCCGTTGTGGAAGAATATCTCATCGAAGCGCACCGGATGGGTTACCGCGCCCTGCGGATCATTCACGGGCGCGGCATCGGAGCGCAGCGCGAAACGGTGCGCTCCGTGCTTTCGCGGACACCCTTTGTGGCGGAGTTTCGCGACGCGCCGGCGGCAGCCGGAGGCTGGGGCGCCACCATCGTGACACTCCGCTGACGGTACGGAACCCAAACTCGGCACCCCAAATTGTTTTTTCGCTGCAATTTCAGGCCATAATGGGAAAGCTCCGGAGGTGCGGCACATGCGTCGGATATCGGTGAAGCTGGTATTGTCCTTGGCCGCGGCCGCGGCGTCGCTCGTTTGGGGACAGTCATTGTCGCCCAACATCTTTACGCTGGTGCCGGCAACGGTGCCCGCCGGTTCCAACGCCACCACTCTCACCGTGAACGGCGCGAACTTCCTGTTCGTTGCCGGGCAGAACTTTCAATCCAGTGTCCTCCTGAACGGCGTAGCAGTGGCCACCACGTTCGTCAATAGCGGCACGCTGACCGTCGACGTACCCGCCTCCCTGCTTCTCTCACCCTCCCAATACACCGTGCAAGTCGCCAATCCAAACAAGACGTTCTCCAACACGGTAACGTTCTCCGTATTAGCGCCCGGCATCTCTTACCTTTCGACCACATTCATCCCAGCGGGTTCCCCCGCCTTTGGGCTGTCGGTGACCGGCGTCAATTTCCTCTCCGGATCGCAGGTCTCGTTCCGGAGCGCCACCTTGGCCACCAAGTTTGTCGATAGCACCACGCTTACTGCCACTGTGCCGGCCGCCCTGATTGCGGTCCCCGGCCAGGTCAATGTGCAGGTGATCAACCCGGGTGGCTCGTCTTCCGGAATGCTGCCATTTATGGTGGGACCTCCCCTGGTTGCCATCTCGCCTTCCAGTAGCGTGCCGTCGGGCGTCGTGGGGGTGGTTTATCAGGGATTCGTTTACGCCAACGGCGGCACTGGCACGTATACGTTCTCCCTGGGAAGCGGAAGCCTGCCGAACGGTCTAACTCTCTCCTCCGGAGGAGCGATCTCCGGCACGCCGAAAACTCCCGGCCAGTTCTTCTTCTCGGTGGTGGTCACGGACTCCGCCGGCGGATCCGCTTCGGGGGGATTCAGCATTACCATCCAGCCGGCGCCGCTGAATATCACCGGCGGACCCACCGGCCCCGTTCCTACCGGCACACCGATCAACATCACCTTTACAGGCACGGGCGGAGTGGGTCCATACCGCTGGACCGCCGCCGGCAACCTGCCGCCGGGTGCGGTTTTCAGCAACGGTGTGCTCTCCGGCACGCCTACCACGGCAGGCATATTCACTTTCCCCGTGACGATTACAGACAGCACCGGCGCGGTATCTTCCAAGGATTTCACGCTCACCGTCACGCTGGCGCCGCTGAGCCTGGGCGGCTCGCTGAGCAACGGCAAAGTGGGTGTGCCATACGCAGGTCAAATCTCGGCTACCGGCGGGGTGAGCCCTTACAGCTTTACGGGTTCGGGATTGCCCGGCGGGCTCAGTCTCTCCGCTGCCGGCGGCATCGGCGGCACACCCACCACTGCGGGCCAGTTCACGTTGTCGGCGACCGCCACCGATTCCAAAGGGACGACCGCCAGCGGCAAGTTCGCCATCACCATCGCTCCCGCCGACCTCAGCATCGGCACCGCCTCGCTGCCGGATGGCGTGGTGGGCGTCGCCTACTCCGCCGCCCTCAGCGCGTCGGGCGGCGTACAGCCATACACTTGGACGGTGAACGGCCTGCCGACCGGCGTGACCGTCACGGCCGCCGGCGCCATCAGCGGGACGCCGACCACGGCCGGCAAGTCCACGGTGAGTGCCAGCGTGCAGGACGCCGCGGGCGCAAGCGTCGCGAAGTCCTACAGCCTGACCATCGCCCCAGCCGCGTTGGCGATCACCTCCGCTTCGGCGCCCAACGGCACGGTGGGCACTGCGTACAGTGCAAGCTTCGCCGCATCGGGCGGTACCGCGCCGTACACCTTTAGCGCCAGTGGGCTGCCGGCCGGCCTGAGCATCTCGGCGGCGGGCGCGGTTTCGGGTATCCCCACGACGCCGGCCGCGGCGACCATCGTGGTGACCGTGAAGGACGCCGCCGGCGTCACCGCCTCCAGAAGTTTCGCTGTGACGATCGCGCTGCCCCCCGCGCCGCCGCTGAATTTCACTATTGCCGGCATTTCCGATACCGCCAGCCCACTCCAGCAACCGCGCCTCCAGCTCACCCTGGGGAGCAGCTACCCCGTGAATGTGGTGGTCTCGCTCGCGCTGACCTTCGCGCCGGACAGCGGCGCCGATGACCCGACCATTCAGTTCTCCTCCGGGGGCCGCACCGCCCAGATCACCGTCCCGGCGGGGGTCACCACCGGCGCCACCGACGTTGGGGTGCAAACGGGCACCGTCGCCGGACTGATCGCCATAATGGCGCAACTGCAGGCGAGCGGGCAGGACGTCACGCCGACGCCGGCGCCGCGCCGCACCATCCGCGTCAACGCCGCGGCGCCGGTGATCGTACCGGGCACCCTCACACTCGCGCGCAACAGCACCGGGTTCACCGCGACCCTGACCGGCTACGTCACCGATCGCGAGATCACGCAGGCGATCTTTGTCTTTGCCGCGGCGGCGGGGGGCAATTTGCAGACCACCTCACTGACGGTGCCGGCGGCCGACCCAGGCTTCCCAGGGTACTTCGCCGGCTCGAGTTCCGTGCCCTTCGGCAGCCAGTTCATCTATACCCAGCCATTCACGGTGACCGGCAATATGCTGGCGATCACTTCGGTGACCGTGACCCTGGTAAATAAGATCGGACAGTCCACGCCGGTGACGGCCACGCTGAATTAGAACCCTCCCTGAAAAGGCGTGAAAAAATGCGCCCGCTAGCGGGCGTTGGCCAGCAAAAGCAGGCTCCACCATTCGGGCAGGCGAATTGCCAACAGCGATTGCTTCTCACCTGAGGGGTCGCGCCGGGACGATCCGTCACTTACACTCACGGGATGAAAGCATCGGTGTCGGCGGCGGCCACCGGCGACGCCGCCCAGCGACTGGCAGCGGAGGAGCGCGTCTACGATCTGCGGTGCCCCGCCCCCCAATCCGAGGGGCACGTTCAGCGCGCGGGCACGGCCGCTTCCCAACGCGCGGAGACTTTCTGGATTCGGGCTACGGCTTCGCGCAGGTTCTCCTGGGAATTGGCGTAGCTGAAACGGATGTAGCCATCGCCATACTCGCCAAAGCATCCTCCGTTGAGCCCGGCGACACCGGCCTCATACAGCAGGTAATCGGCGAGTTCCCGGGAACTCATCCCAGTAGCGGTCACGTTGGCAAAGGCGTAAAACGCGCCGCGCGGCAGAGCGCAGTGGAAGCCGGGAATCCGGTTCAGCCCGGCGACCAGCGCGTCGCGGCGGCGGTGGAACTCTGCCACCATGCGGTCGATGCAATCGTGCGGCCCGGTGAGCGCGGCGAGGCCGGCGCGCTGCGTGAAGCTCGCGGTGCACGAATTGGAGTTGACCATCAGCTTGTTGACGGCGTCCACCAGCCACTCGGGCATCACGCCGTAGCCCAGGCGCCATCCGGTCATGGCGTAGGTTTTGGAGAAGCCGTCGAGGATGATGGTCTTCTCCAGCATTCCCGGGAACGCGGTGATGGACGCGGGCGGCTCGCCGTAGTAAATCTCCGAGTAGATTTCGTCGCTCAGCACGAGGACGTCGCGCTCGCGCAGCAGGTCCGCAATGGCCTTGAGGTCGGCGCGCGGAATCACGCCGCCGGTGGGATTCTGCGGCGAGTTGAGCACCACCATCTTGGTGCGCTGGGTCAACAGGTGCTCGAACAGGTTCAGGTCGAAGGAGAAGCCGCGGCTCTCTTCCAGCGGCATGGGCACGGGGGTGGCGCCGCAGAAGCGGATCATCGATTCGTAGATGGGAAATCCCGGGTTGGGGTAAATGACTTCGTCCCCCGGTTCCAGCAGCGCCAGCATGGGGAAGAAGATGATCGGCTTGCCGCCAGGCACTACCGACACATGCTGCGGCCCTACCTGAATGCCGCGGGTGCGCGAAATGTGCGCGGCGATGGCTTCGCGCAATTCGGGTTGGCCCTGGGTGGGTCCATAGTGAGTCCAGCCTTCGTCGAGCGCCTTCTTGGCGGCTGCAACGACATGGGGAGGAGTCGGGAAATCGGGCTCGCCGATCTCCAGGTGAATCACGCTGCGACCTTGCGCTTCCAGCGCACGGGCGCGCAACAGGACGTCGAAAGCCGATTCGACCCCGATGCGGGACATTCTCTCTGCGAGCTGCATATCGCTGCTTTTCCTGAACACCCCCAGCTTAACCGAAAGCACCTCGCGATAGGGGTGTTGAAGAGATCTTCCGCACCGGGAAGCCGGGGTGAACGCGAATCACCGGGGTAGAATGGGTAGCGCGGACCTTCCGCTTTCCTATCCACGCTTTCCGTGTTTCGGCGTCATGCTTGATAGGAAGCCAGTGGAAATCGCCGTTTGTATACAGATGCGCGAAGTCGTGGAGCCCGGCCTGGATGCGGTAGAGCGGCAAAATCGCTTTGTTTCCGAACACTTACGGCGGATCTTCGTGCAAATTTACCGGATTGTCGATAATGTCGCGGATGCCCAGGATCTGACGCAGGAAACCTTCATTAAGGCGCTGCAGCACCAGGAGCAGCTTAAGGACGAAAAGAAGGCCGCCCACTGGTTGTCGAGAATCGCTACGAACACGGCGATCGACTTCCTGCGGCGCAATTCCCGCGCCACGTTTTGTGAGATCGACGAGGCTCCCGAGAGCCACGCCGAAAGCCCGGAGCAGGAGCTGTTGCGCGGCGAGCACCGCGCATATCTGGAAGACGGATTGCGTCTGTTAAGCCCGCGCGAACGGCAGGCATTGTTGTTGCGCGACGTGGAAGGCTTGCCCGCGGAGCAAGTAGCGAGCATCCTCGATTGCTCCAAGGCTACGGTGCGTTCACATATTGCCAACGCGCGCACGAAACTGCGCCGGTACATGGAAAGAAGGAAGCGGTAGACGCGATGAAACATCCCAGTCAGGAAGTGTTGGCATTGCACGCGGGCGGCGATCTGGGCTGGATGGCGCGGTGGAAGACGGCGCGCCACCTGGTGGGTTGCGAACGGTGCGCTTTGGGAGTGGCGGCATTCGGCAAACTCCGCGAGACGCTGCCGGATTTGAAGCAGATTCCGGAAGTACCGTGGAACCGCATCGCGGCGGACATGCGCGGCAATATCCGCCTCGGGCTGGCCGCGGGAGAGTGCGTGCGCTCTAGCGACCGGCCATTGCGCGATTCCCCGCTTTTCAGCGGCGCCCGCGCCACGCTGGCCTTGGCGAGCGTGCTGGCGCTGACGGTGACGGGACTGATGCTGGAGGGGCCCGCGCCGCGGATGGCCAGGGCAAATGAGCCAATGGTGCAGGCCACGGAGAACGGAATTCAGAGCCGGTCCGGCGACCAAGCCTTTGGATTGATGCACTCCGGCGCAAGCAGCGTGACCTACACGGTAGGCGCGCAAGGAACTTTGGGAGCTCGCTACACGGACCCGGAAACGGGCAATGTAACGATGACGAAAGTATATGTGGAGTAACGTGAAGACACTAACACTGACGGCGGCAGTGGTACTGCTGGGCGCGGCCGGTTTGCACGCGCAAGATGCGGCGATTCCGGCCGGGGCCGTCAATATCAATCTGCCGGACAATTCGCCGCTGGCGCTGAAATCGTTCACCATGGCCGATTCGCGGGCCACGGCGCGCGGCGCGGCGCTGGCGCTGGATCTGCACATGTCGGCGACGCTGCGCAACAACGGTGCGAATCGCATCCATGGCGTGACCCTGCGCGTGGTGGCGCAGGAGGTGACGCTTGGCGGCAAAGGCTCGGTGACTTACCCCAGCCTCAACGTGGGACCCGGCGAGACCTTCCAGGTGCGCATCGATATGCAACTCATGCGCCCATCGCAGATCACGGGAGGACCGCTGGTGCAGGTGGATCTGGACGGCGTGCTGTTCCAGGACCTGAGCTTTTTCGGGCCCGACCGTCTCAACTCGCGCCGCACGATGACGGCCTGCGAGATGGAAGCGCAGCGCGACCGCGAATATTTCAAGCGCATCCTGGCGCAAGCGGGCAGAGCCGGTTTGCAGCGCGAAATGCTGGAGAGCATGGCGCGGCAGAGCGAAATCTCGCAATTGGCAGTCAGCGTGAAGCGCAGCGGCCGCGCGGTGACGAGTGCCGCCACAGGGAGTGAGCACGACGCCGAATTCGCCTTTCTGAAATTTCCCGATTCCCCGGTGGAGCCGCTGAAGGGCTCGGCGCGGATCTCCGGCAACGAGGCGCGGGCGCCGCGCATCGAAGTGCGCAATCGGAGCAACCGGCCGGTGAAGTATGTGGAGATGGGCTGGATTGTGAGCGACCCGTCGGGTAAACAATACATGGCCGGATCGCTGCCATCGGCCGATTCCGACGTCATTCTGCCGCCCGGACGGAGCGCCCGGCTCTTGCAGGAGACCACGCTCAACTTCTCCGCCAAGGGCCAGCCGGTGAATGTGCAGAATATGGTGGGGTTCGTCAACCAGGTGGAATTCGCGGACGGCAAGATCTGGGTGCCCAACCGGCAAGACAATGCGATGCTGCTGAAAGTGCTGCCGTCCTCCGCCGAAGAGCAGCGCTTGACCGATATCTACCGCAAACGCGGCGTCGACGCGCTGGCGGCGGAACTGGGAAAGTTCTAGTGTAGTGCGCATTTCTCACACTCGCCCAGTTGATGTGACGTAGGCACTCGTGCCTGCCGTGTCGAGACAGACTCGTCTCGACACCCGTTCGCAGCTGTGACATGTTTGTGGAAGGCAGGCGTCGGCATGAGTGCCTGCGCCACGTCGCACAGGAACACTGGTGAGAGATGCCGGCTAGCTCAAGAAAGCATAGTCAGCCGCCGATAAACACGGATGAACGCGAATAAGACCAAAGGCTCCTTATCCATGTTAATGGGCGTTCATCTGTGGCGAATCAAAGCGTGTAAATTCTGCCGCGAGGGCGGAATTTAGCGCCAGTGCCCCTCTACCAAAACCCAGCCGCCCCTTCGGTGAACCCAGTGATGCGATACCCAGCGAGCGCGCGGATGTGGACGCGGTTCCCACCTTCCCTCGTTCCAGGAGTAAGCGTTGCCATCCCAACGCTGGTACCCGGAAACCCACACATGGTTACGGCTCGGAGCCCGCCCATGCCTCTCGACGTGAACCCGGGGTGGAGCGATGCGAACCACAACGTCGGCGGCCGCGGTGCTGACGGCCATCGCGCCAACAAAAACCAATCCCATCAAACGTTTAAGAAACATAGCACTCTCTCCTTTTGTACATACGCCGTAATACCCACTGCTGTCCAAACACGCTTCACCGCGCCCCGGCCGCTTGGCTCGGGACAATCGGCCACCCTCCTCAGTGCATGTGGAGGGCCGAAATGTGCGTCACAACGCGCGGCTATGACGCAGGCGCCATATGGCGGTGGTGCATCGCGCGGTGGGGGTGGACGAAGCAATGGCGACCTTGGGCGGCTAAAACGCCGTGTACACTGAAGGGAGAGGGTGCACTCCCACGGACATAGTCACGGGCCGGCCCGCGCTACCGGAAATATTCTCCGGTGGTCGCTTGTGGCGACTACTGCGTTCGTTCTGGTGGAACTGATCGCGGGGTTCCAGGCGCATTCGCTGGCGCTTCTGTCCGATGCGGGCCACAATTTCACGGACGCGCTGGCGCTAGGCCTCGCGTGGGCCGCCTTTTACCTGCAATCCAAGCCGGCGGACGAGACGAAGACCTACGGCTACCACCGGGCCGGCGTGCTGGCAGCGTTCATCAACGCGCTGACGCTGGTAGCGCTTTCGGTATGGATTCTTTACGAGAGCGTATTGCGGCTGCGCGCTCCGGAGCCGGTGAATGACACCATCATGATGGCGGTGGCGGGACTCGGGCTGGTGCTGAACGGCTCCATCATGCTGGCGTTGCGCGCCGCCAGCCGCAATGACATCAATGTCCGCAGCGCCTTCGTGCACATGCTGGGCGACGCTCTCGGTTCCATTGCGATCGTCCTGGGGGCGGTCGCGATCCGTTATACCGGGTGGGTGCGGGTGGACCCGAGCCTGTCGATTCTGATTGCGCTGTTGATCGTGTGGACGGCGTGGGACATCATCCGCGAATCGTTGAATATTCTGCTGGAGGGCCTGCCGCGCGGCATCCATCTGGCGGACGTGGCCCTGGCGATGGGCGGCGTGGATGGCGTCCTGGGCGTTCACGATCTGCACATCTGGAGCCTGGGGTCGAGTACGCACGCGCTGAGTTGCCACGTGCTGATCGAGGACGTGCCGCCATCGGCCAGCGACACCATTTTGCGAAGCGTGAACGAGCTGCTGGAGCGGCGGTTCGGCATCGCGCACAGCACCGTGCAGTTCGAACACGTAAGCTGCGCGATATCGGAAAGCGGCTGCGCGATTCCAGTGACTTACGAGCACGAACACGAACAGCCTCATCCACACGATCGTTAGGCCGGGAGACAAACGGGAATGCCGCTGAAACACGAAGCGCTGTCGAAGATCGCGCTGTTTGCAGGCTTGAGTGAAAGCGAGATCCAGGCACTGGCGCAGCGCGCCGTGGAGCGCCGGTTCGCGGCGGACGAAATGCTGTTTTGGGAAGGCGATCCGTGCACCGGCGTTTTTTTGCTGACAGAGGGCAGCGCCAAAATCTTCAAAACTTCCGCCGCCGGCCGCGAGATGATGCTCTCGCTGGAGACGGCGCCGTGCAGCGTGGCCGAACTGCCGTTATTCGACGGCGGACCGTATCCGGCGTCGGTGCGCGCGGTGGGGCCGGTGGGGACGCTGTTCATCAACAAGAGCGATTTCCACCAGGTCTGCCGGCAGTTCCCGGATGTGGCGTTAAAGCTGTTAGCGGTAGTGGGAGGGCGCCTGCGGCATCTGGTGGGCGTGGTGGAATCGATGACGTTCGGCAGCGTCACGCAGCGTCTGGCGCGGATCCTGCTCGATATCTCCCGGCAGGCGGGCGCCGACGCATTCGATTTGACGCTGACTCATCAGGAGCTGGCATCGCGATTGGGCACGGTGCGCGAAGTGGTGTCGCGCAACCTGGCGCGATTCCGGGCGGAAGGTGTGGTGCAGATTCAGGGACACCAGTTGCGCATTTTGGATCGCGAGAGCCTGGAACGCGAAGCTGAAGCGCAAGGGTGACGAGCCCCACTACACTAAAATCAGTGGCAAAACATTTGCTTTTGTTTGCGGCGACTACGGGGTACCAGATCCGCGTGTTTGCCGATGCGGCGCGGCGGCTGGGGGTGGACGTCACCCTGGCGACGGACCGCTGCCACATCCTCGACGACCCGTGGGGCGACCGCGCCATCGCGGTAAAGTTCAACCAGATTGAGGAATCGCTCAAGGCGCTGCGCGGCTTACGTGTGGATGGCGTGGCGGCGGTGGGAGACGGTCCGGCGGTGCTGGCGGCAGCGGCGGCGGAGATGCTGGGCCTGCCGTTCCATCCGCTGGCGGCGGCGCGCGCCTGCCACGATAAATACCGGTCGCGCCAGTTGTTTCAGGCGGCCGGGATGCTGGTGCCCGCATTCTTTCGCGCCAGCCTGGCGGAAGACCCGGCGGCGCTGGCCGCGCGCGCGCCGTATCCATGTGTGTTGAAGCCGCTAGGGCTGTCCGGTAGCCGGGGCGTGATCCGCGCCAACGACGGGCGCGAGTTCGTGGCGGCGTTCCGGCGGATTGCGAAAATCGTCGAGCGCGGCGAGCGCGATTTGCAGGTGGAGAGCTACATTCCGGGGCGCGAGTTCGCCTTGGAGGGTCTCATGACCGGCGGGAAACTCCAGCCTATCGCCATCTTCGATAAGCCGGATCCGCTGGAGGGGCCGTTTTTCGAGGAGACCATCTACGTCACGCCCTCGCGCGAAACCGCGGCGGTGCAGGCGGCGCTGATCGAGACCACTGTGCAGGCGGCTGCGGCGCTTGGCCTGCGGCACGGGCCCGTGCACGCGGAGCTGCGCTACAACGACGCAGGCGCGTGGATCCTGGAGGTGCATGCGCGGCCCATCGGCGGGCTGTGCGCGCGCGCCATCCGGATGGCGGACGGGATTCCGCTGGAGGAGCTGATTCTGCTGCACGCCCTGGGCGGCAATGTGTGGATGGCGCAGGTGGACGGGCCGGCGTCGGGCGTGATGATGATTCCGATCCCGCGCCAGGGCGGAATCTATCAGGGGGCGGAGGGCGTGGACCGGGCGCTGGCGGTGGGGGGAATCGAGGACGTCGTCATCACGGCGACGCAGGGGCAGTTGCTGGTTCCGCTGCCGGAAGGGTCCAGTTATTTGGGGTTCATTTTCGCACGGGGGGAGACGGCGGAGGCTGTAGAGCTGGCGTTGCGGCGGGCGCAGGCGGAACTGCGGTTCCAGATTGCGACCGCGCTGGAAACGTTCAGCCCTTCGTTTTAGGCGCGACGAAATCGGGCGGCAGTTGCGCGCCCTCGCCAAAGAAATACTTGTCCATCTGTTCGAGGATGAATTCCTGGGCTTGGGCGGTGCCGAGGTTGAGCCGGTACTCGTTCATGAGCATCTTCATGTGCTCCACCCACATCTTCCACGCCTCTTTGGAGACGTTGTCGAAGATCTTCTGCCCCAGAGGATGGCCCTCGAACGGGATTTCTTCCATTCCCTCCATCTCTTTTTGGAACTTCACGCAAAAGACCTTGCGCGCGCCCGGCCGGATGGCGTTGTCGATCTTGTTGAAACTGCTTCCACCGCTTCCACATCCCATGTAAACCAGGATACTACTGTTACTCCACTCCCTCGGGAACGTGAGAAGAAAACAATAAGCCGCCGATGAACGCGGATGAACGCGGATAAGCAATCTTGGTCTTATCGGCGTTCATCGGCGGCTGGCTGTTTTTCGGATGGGGTGAAGCCAACGCCGATCAGGACCATGCCGAGGGCGCGGCTGTCGCCAGGGGCGGTGAAGGTCGGGTCGACTCGGATCTCCACGGTGGTGCCCTGGAGCGGTTCGGCGGAGACGAGCGTGTAGGCGCCTGGGCGCGGGTAGGTTACTCCGCTCCATCGAAAACGTGAGAAGAAAACAATAGGCCGCCGATGAACGCGGATAAGCAATCTTGGTCTTATCGGCGTTCATCGGCGGCTGGCTGTTTTTCGGATGGGGTGAAGCCCACGCCGATCAGGACCATGCCGAGGGCGCGCCGGTCGCCAGGGGCGGTGAAGGTCCGGTCGACGCGGATTTCCACGGTGGAGCCCTGGAGCGGTTCCGCGGAAACGAGCGTGTAGGCGCCCGGTCCCGGGTAGGTGTGTGAGGCGACCTCGCGGCCATCGAGCAGCAGTGTCACCTGGCGAGCCCTGGCGTTCGGTGGCAGGTAGAACTCGGCGCGGAGCTTCCGGGGAACGGCGGGGC